>JAPULM010000005.1 GCA_027294925.1 bacterium | reverse complement strand
GGTCTTCTTCTGGACTCGGCTGGTACCCAGGCTTACGGGCCACTGAGACCATCGGGGGCTTGGACTCTTCCAGCCGAGTTTGCACGAAGGTGTCGAATTCGTCCAGCTGTTCCATGAGGTGTTTCCGATACAGGACGGCCTCCTCAGGACCCAGGTGTATCCCCAGTTTCTTGGCCACCGCCACCACTTCATCGACGTCTGGTACTGGATACATACGGCTACCCTCCTTTCGCTGGCAGGTGGTAAAGCATGTAGCACGGTTCTGCCAGTGGTTTGATGAAGGCCCCCAGCAGGAGCCTGCTATAGAATGAAAGCACCTGAAGACTCACCGATAGGAATCGAACTATTTTATTCGCGCTCGCGAAGGTTTTGGCGATCGCTGATACCGAGTTTGGGCGCAACGGTCACTAGCCTCATAATCACCTCACCGACCGGGGGTGACTCACCTTAAATCGTCTACACGTCGAAATTTGCGACAGAACCTTTACCCGTTTCGTTGCCTCTTTCTCTAGACGGCTTGAGATGCCTGTACAACCCGTTGGCGTAAAGCCAAGTCAATCAATTGCTTATCATCCAGTGCAACTCCATAAGTCGTTGATTCTACTCAAGCCTCCACTTATTAACGCTCTCATGCCGAGGCATTCAAAGGACCCAAGCTCAGGGCTAGGTCACAGTAACGGGTCCGCGCAATGCATCACAACTTATCTCCTTAAACGGCTTTAATAGCGTCATAAAGGATCGACATGGCGCGGTCAATTTCAGCATCAGTGGTTGTCATCGGCGGCACCAGGCGTATCACATTAAGGTCACCCTGCGTACCACGCAGCTGGAAAATGAGCCCGTTGTCGAGGCAAGCCTGGCTAATACGGCGCAGTTCGGCATTGGCCGGCGTTTTCTTCTCACGGTCGGTGACCAATTCAATCCCGATGAGGACGCCGCGGCCGCGGATGTCGCCGATCAGTTCAAACCCTTTAGCCATACTATCGAGTGCCGAACGGAGACGCCGTTCGATACGTGCCGCTTTACCCGCCATGTCTTCTTCGACAACAATTTTGATACTCTCTTCACCGGCTGCACAAAGTAGCGGGTCGGCGGCGTGTGAACGGGTCGCAAAGTAGCCATGCTCAACGGCCCGCTCGGCAATATCGGCGGTGGTACAGACGGCGCTGATCGGCAGGCCGCCGCCAAAGTGTTTGGAGATCGTTATGATGTCCGGCTGCACGTCTGTCTCGTGCTGGAAACCAAATAGTTTGCCTGTTTTGCCGAGGCCGGTCTGCGATTCATCAAAGATCAACAGCATGTCGCGTTTGTCGCATTCCTCGCGCAGCGCTTGGTAATAGCCGGGTGGCGGTACGATGACGCCACCGGCGCTCAGAATCGGTTCGCCGATAAAGGCGGCAGGCTTTGAAGTAAAATTGGCGTCGGCAAGCTCCATACTGGTTTTGAGGCATTGCAGGTTGCAGCTCGGAAACGTCAAAGCAAGTGGGCAACGATAGCAATGTGGGGTCAAAATGGCGGAGGTGGCTGGGGCCACAACGGCGTGTTGGCTACGATTCCAGGCAAAGGAGAGGGAGCGCGTCAGATAAGAGGTTGAACCATGCAGTCCGGTGTGCAGACCAAGCACATCGAGGCCACCGGTGGCTTTACGCGCCAGGTCGATCGACGCCTCAATGGCGTCACTACCACTGACCAGGAAGAGAGATTTTTGTAGTGGTTTCGGCAGGACCTTGCCCAGGGTTTCGTGCAGCCGCAAACGGGGTACGTTTAGCATCGCTTTGGAGGCATGTAGCAATACTGGTATGGTGTCCTGGATGACCTTGACGATACGTGGATGCTGATGGCCAAGGGCACCGCCCATCTGGCCCGATTGAAAGTCGAGGTAAGTCTTGCCATCCGTATCGGTGACGGTGGAGCCAAGCGACTGTGCCAGGATGGGACGCTCCTCAAGTCCGCCCATATAGCTTGATGTCGCCGTCGGGAACATCCATTGATTGACGATCTGGCGTGCCTCGGTGCGATGCATGTGACGTCTCCTTGGTGGTATGACAGCTCTGTGGGCATAGCTAAGCCGTATGGACGGGGAGGCATTGTAAACACTTTTTTGCTGTGCGTCCAGTGGAGCGTTTGGTGATGATCTACAGTGGCTCTTGGTCAGTTATGTTGCTCGGTCACACACAATGCTCTGAATTTGCGCAACTGACGCAGTAAATTTCTCTGCCAGCCAGGAGCATTGTTACCTTCCTTCAATCTGGCGTTCGTAGTCCACAGCATCGAAGTGTCCCGCCGATTCTGCAACCAGACCGTCTTCGGTCATGTGCCAGTACTCCCATCCGCTTACCTCTACGCGATTGCCCGTTCCATCTGGGCCTGTGTTGGTGCCTTCCAACGTCCAAAGGTACACTGAGTGCGTTCCTGATGTTCGAATCGCATCCATCTTTACAATCAAGTCAGGAAACGCGTTGAAGAAGCCGCGAGCCATATCTGCAATGGCTTCACGACCTTCAGCTGGCTCGCCGCCATTAATTACGATCCGTCCGTTTTCGGTGTAGAAGGACGCTACAGCTTCAGGAACGTGAGAGCACCACGCTTCTGTGTAGCGCCGTCCTATTTCTTGTGCTTGTTGTGGCGTAAGTGCCGCCATCGAACTGCCCTCCGTCTTCGCGTAGTTGTCGGTTCGCGGGTAGCGACGTTGAAGCATGGCTTTTCGCTCCGAACTGAAGACCGAGATCGTCTCCCCCCCCCGTGATGTTTCTTCCAGGTTGAGCATAGCTCTTAACCAGACCAAAGGCAACGGGATCGTCCACGGTTGTGAAGACAATCGGTGTCTGCTGGGTCACTGCCTGGGCTGCCTTCACCGCATTGCTCCCTGCGGCAAAAATGAGGTCCGCCCCATATTGCACCAACTCCCGTGCGGCGATAGCCAAATCAGTGAGATTCCCCTACATGAAACGGACGCCCAGGATGAAATCTACGTCTGCGCGATAACTCAGTCCTAGCAGACCGTCTCGCAACCCTACGATTGCTGGCGTTGGCCCTCGCGATGCGGTCAGGGCACCGATCCGAATGGGGCGGGCAGGCTCCGCCATTGCTAGGTCAAGGGATGATCCTTCAACAAGCAGGTAAACAATCAGCATGAGACCGACAACCAGTTTCCGCATGATGCGCGTTCCTTAGACGTTACGAACATTCTTCCAACTCGCTCCGGGTAAGGGCACCGGTTACCCGGAGCC
>JAPULM010000499.1 GCA_027294925.1 bacterium | reverse complement strand
AACGTCTCTCAGGTTGCTCGTGCCATTATGGCCCAGCCGGGCGGGGTGAATCGATCATTCGCCATTACAAATCTATCTACACAAGCGGAACAGTATCAGATGACTATCACAGCCCAGGGAGATGATACCGGTTGGGTGACTCCGATCGAACCAGGGGTGTCACTAGACCCGGCCGGGGGCACAAATGCCAGCCAGAACATCTCAATCAGTTTTCGGATTTCGGACGAGTCAGGTGCGACAAGTCCATTGACGTTTCGCTTGCTCTTGGTTCGCGTGACCGGCGGGGCTAACGAACCACAAAACAACACTACCTTTGACCTTACTTTTGTTCTTCAAGAATAGTTCATAACTTAACTGTGGAGGATAATCATGAGTACTGGAAAGAACACTTTAATCGTGATACTTGGTTGTTTCTTGTCAATCTTTATTGGAGGCAGCGTCCATGCTGACAATGCAGGTTGGGAGATTCCTAGTCCTGTGCTTACTAATGCCATCACTTTCGACGGGATTGAGGTGGGCAGCGAATGGGCGGGAGCGCACTCCTTCACTATAATGGACTCGGGGGATCCGCTACAGGCTGTTGTTAGGGCATTTCACAACGGCGACGGCATTTATCTACTAATAACGGTGAATGACATCTCGTTCAGTAACAATGACGCAGTTCACATTCATTTCGATATAGATCATAGCCATAACCTTTTGCCCGACACGGATTGGGGTATTGAGATACTCAGAAATGGACAGGCTCGATGGGGGCCTCGCAACACTGCCGTCCCAGATGATCCGTTCAATTCCGCCGGTCCGTTTTGGGTTCCGATTCCCTCAGGTGTTGACGTGAACGATGATGGGGCTACTTGGACTCTAGAGGTTCTGTTACCGACCGGTTCGCCCTCGGGTCTTGATCTCAGTACGGGTATAGTTGGTATCCATATCAGATTGTATAATGTCGACCTGGAGAACGGCTTTAATACTGCCCTTTATACATCCTGGCCGGCACCTGTGCTCGAAAATCTTCTTGACAGCTTGCCGGACGACTGGGCAAACTATGAATTTGATCCAGCAGCCACCTTCCCGGACGTTTCCGTCACGAATATTCGGAATAACTGGCCCGGCTCTGTCTCCGAGGATTGGCGAAAAATCAGGCATGTTGGCGACAATGTGTTTCAGGTATTTTTGAAAAATACCGAGACTGCAATAGGGGACGCGGAAGATGTCCGCGTGAACCTTTATCTCGCCGCAATAGGTATCGGTGAGCCGTGGCATCGGCTGGATATAGCTGGTGTCCTGACCGCCGATTGTGCCGCTGCTGAGTGGCTATCCCAGTCGGTGCCGAAGCCTACCGTCTGCGACAATTCCAACCCATGGCCCGATATAGTTACCCAGAGCCTTGCCAATGTGGCGGCCGGTACTGCAGACTATACAATACAAAACGGCACATCTGCTCGTGGCGGCGAGTCGATAACAGTAAACTCGGGTTTCGATGATTGGATTTCCATTCTGACTTGGAACACCACGCTTCAGCAGGATCCTTTTTTTATGGAAGAGGTGGATGGCATCACCTACAACCGCGATCACCAATGCATGAAGGCAGAGGTAATCTATGAACATGATTTCAACATCAGCAATAATTCGCGTCAGGTGAATATGAATTTCGTCTGTGTACCGGGTCTGGTGTTTGCGCAGTTCAATTTTACCCTGGGCTGGGCGGGCTTTAGCAACTACGATCCTAACATCGGCAAGGAGATGATGCTGCAGCTTGAACTTGACAACATAAATCGGGAAGAGGGGTGGAATCTGAAGTTGGAGGGACTTGAACAAATTGATGAAGACGCCTTCAGAACGACGATCCGCGGGACACAGCCGCGTTCGGTTGAGCTCGGTATCACGGCTCCTCGACCGGAGGTTATTGGAAGGACCCTCAAGGAGAATCTTGTCATACCGCCAAAAGCGGGTGGGCGGCACGCCAATGTGCGGAGGAATTCCGGCCAAGCTCCAATATATGTGAAAGTCAACCCGGCGAGCACGTTGTTGGTCGCGAATTACAGCTTTGATGAGAAAGATGTGCAATTTGTTGATCTGGATCTTGAACGCAAAACGCCTGTCAACGGCCCTGCCGGGCTGCCACCATCATTTGGCCAAGAAGGGCTGATGTATCCCAACGTTCCCTGGGGGTCGCTTGTCGGCTCGTTTGATAATTTTAAAACAGCCTTTTTGATTGCCGAAGGTGTACAAGTTCAGGTGCCCGCCGGCGCTTCTTACCTTGCGATGGGGATCAATGATATAACGGGTCAATACGATGACAATTCAGGGCCGGGCTTCCGGGTGAAGGTCATTGAACGCCCCCAAGGCAGCAATAATTGGGGACTGCTGCAGAAACTAAAAAACAACATCATACCAGAGGCTTTTGCTCAAGAAAAAGAGACCCTGAAAATTGCTTCTATCAGAGACGTGATGCCTACTGTATGCATTAACGGGTATGAAGCAATCGGTCAACAACGGAGCATTAGCGGCACCCCCCACGAGCTTTATCGATACATCGGTAATGTATGTTGGGGTATCATTAATGTGTACCCGCGAGATCGTTCAAGAGAACCGGATCGAGGTGATCCGTACAGACCGCCCTGTGGTGCGGCCCAGGGAGCAACGCTTGGCTTCTCGTCGCTTTTTTCACTTGTTGGAGTTGCATTCATTTGGCGGAGAGTGAGTAGAAAAAGTAGATCGAAACCAAAGAAACGAAATGGCTAATGCACGACAGAATTGCCTACTTTTTTTCTAATCAGGTGGGTACCGGTATTTTTGTTCCTGATTATGCTTGGCTATTATCCACCGCAATTGTGGTATTTATTTATTTTGTTGTACAGCAGGCCGAGAAGAGAGACCTTGATCTTAAAAAGGTATTTCTGTCTTGTTTGATTACCGTCGGTTTCGCTTTGGTCGGGGCTAGACTTTACATTGTTTTTAGAGATTTCGACTATTATTGGCATCAAGCCATAGAGATAATTTATCTTTGGAAAGGCACCGCTAGCTTCGGTGCTTATATTGGTGGTCTAATTGGCGCCATCATTGCGAGCAGGTGGCAAAATCTCTCATTACCCAAGTTTTTGGACTGCTGTGCACCATCTTTAGCTCTTGCTATTTCCCTGGGCCGCTTAGGCTGTTTTCTCAATGGCTGTTGCTATGGTAAAATGTCGGGGCTGCCCTGGGCTCTCCGTTTTTCGGAAGGTTCTATGCCGGTGCATCCGACGCAGCTTTACGCATCCGTCTATGCGCTGATTCTGTTTTTTGGCTTAAGGGCATATAGAAAGTATCAAAGATGTGATGGCGAGCTAGTGGCATTATTTTTTATTTTTTATCCACTAGGCCGCTTTTTGAATGAGTTTTTGCGGGGAGATGACAGGGGAGACCTATTTGGGTTGTCCGTACCACAATTCTTTTGTTTAGTCGCAGTCTTCCTTTCGACCTGGTTTTTATTATCAAAGATCAAGGCCGGTCGAATTGCCCCAGGCGAGCAGTAAAAGCTTCGACGGACTTGGCAGGAAAATTTGAGACTTGACAGTAATGTAAAAATCGCTCAATATAGGGTTGAAGCATAGGGATTCCTCCAAAATGTAAAGTGTTTGGCAAAACAATTTACAATTGGTTTCCTTATGCTTCAAATATTAGTCGAGCAGCACGCCCGCGCGCGCGGGTGCCCTTGATAAACTAAAACAAAAATCCGTGTGGCACGTGCCTTCAGGCCGTGCGAAGCCAAGTGTAACCAACAGGATAAGT
>JAPULM010000498.1 GCA_027294925.1 bacterium | reverse complement strand
CCTCTCGCAGGGCCCGAATTCCTTCCTCAAGTGCTTTATAAAGATCGGTGCCACCACCATGGGTGAGGGAGGACAAACGGCTGGCAATTTGTTCCCGTTTGCCTGCCTCACTGATCGGAATGGTCCATTTCCATTCGGCATTAAAGGCCAGGAGGCCAACTTGGTCGAAAGGGTTTAACAACTTGATCGCCGAGAATGCCGCAATCTTGGCCACCTCCAGCTTGGTGGTACGGGCTTGGTAGGCCTGCGCCGGGCGAGCATCTCTGATGCTGCCGCCCATGCTGTCCGATTTGTCAATGACCATCACTAAACTCAAGCTTGGAATTGACAATTTTGTGGGGATATCCATATCCACCGGTAGAATTTTTTCTAACGGCGTCCGATAGTAGCCTCCTGCCCCAAAGCTCTTTTCCCCGCCAAGCATGAGAACCCCGCCGCCCATGTCGCGCACATAGCGCTCCAGTATTTCCATTTGTGATACCGAAATGCCGAAACCCGGGACGTTATCAAAGATGAGTGCATCGTATTCCAGATAGCCGCTTAGGCTGTGAGGCAGTGTATCCCAAGGTTGAGGACGGACCGCCAATCCCTGCTGGCGCAGCGCTTCAACAAGTGCAGTTGAGGTGTGAGGCGGGTCATAGAGTAACAAAATTTTTGGTGTGCCAAGCACTTCGGTAAAGGCCATCCAGCGGTTATTACCGACAATCGTATCGCTCGGACTATTGACCACCAGTTGGTACAGATGAACGCCTTCTTGGTTGGTGCGTTGTAGGAAGGAAAAGCGATTTTTCCCCGGCTGTAAGGTGACCTTCTGGCGTCCTGCAAAGTGCCCGCCGCGAAATAGTTCGAGTGATGCCGGCGTTTCGAACGAGCTAAACACAACGGCTTCAATATGATAAGGCGTGCCGGCGTTTACTTGCTTAGGTACAATCAAGTTTTGTACGCGTACCTCGGGTTCTCCCGTCAGACGACCAAGAGGTAAAGGGAATACGGCGACGCCTAAGGAACGGGCAATGACCGCTGCATCTACGGCCGACGCGACATTTTCGTTGCCATCGGTGAGTAATACGAGTTGTCGTGCGCCGTGGGCAGGAAAGCTGGCTAGGCCTACCTGAAGCGCCCGCGCGATATTGGTAGCGGCGCCATCCACCTCAGAGGCGACTTCTGACAGGCTGAAGGTTTTTGATACGGTTTGTTCGAGAGATGCATCGGCGCCGAACACGACGAGCCCAACGCCATCTTCCGGACGTTTTCGTTCGCTTATCGTTTGGATGAAGGTCAAAGCCTGTTGGCTGACTTCTGCCGCGATGCTGTACGATCGATCTAAAAGAAAAATGATGTTGGTCTGGCCAGATGCCTGGGTGAGGCTGAGGCGCATAAGCCCGGCAATAAAGAGTATGAACGCCGTTAGGCGTAAGCCAAGCAACAGACGGCGCCGCAGGGGTGACAGGCGCCGGGGGGTGCGGCGTATCCAGTAGATAAATAGCGGCGTTAGGATTAAAAGCACGAGGTAATAGGGGTAGAAAACATTCATTTGTACAAGGCACCTCAAAAATCGCGCGACCAGACGTACCATTCACTCAGCAAAATCACCGTTGCGCCGAGCAGCACAAAAGGCCATAACGGCGTTTCAAGCAGTCCGGCATGTTGCGTTGTACGATTTGCATCCGGTGCCAGTGCAGGGAGCGCATCGGTTGGGTTGATATCCGATTCTACTGCGTCGAGTAGATTGACCGCCAGATAGTGCTTCTGTTCGCCGGAACGCAGAATATAGACGCCAAGCTGATCCGTAGCGGTAAACAGCCATGGGTTACCCTTGACGTCGTATGTTTGTTGAGACCCTTGCGGGTCTTGCACGGTGACTTGCGTCACCGGTCGATCAAAAAAGACGGTATAGGGCATACCGGCTTGCAGTTGTCTACCGGCCACCTCGCTCTGGTTGGGGCTCAACCAGCGTAGCAGATTATTGATCAGGATGGGAAATGCAACCCGTAAAGGCAGGTCGGAATGCATCGGGTCAAAGGCAAGGACGGCTAGGCGTAATTGTGGTTCATCGATGACGCTGAGCAATGAGGTATTGGTGCCATCGACGAGACTTTGCACGGCGCCCTGCAGATGTACGGACAACGCTTCCTCAATATGGACATTTGAAAAGTCAACGTAACGCAACACCGGGTGCTGCCGGCTCCAATCGAGTATTTGCGGGTTGGTGACCCGTCCCTGGATCTGGAAGCGTTCATCCGGGGGGATGGTATGAATTAATAGAAAGTTACCGGTTCGTAACGGTGGGGGTTGTATGCCATTGAAAATAATCAGATGGTTGACTTCAAGGAGACGGGAGAGCTCTTCTTCAGATACGGCCGGGCTCACATTAACCAGTACCCCCGGCAGTGAGGTTAAGAGACGCTCCAGGAAGTAATTACTTTGTCCGACCAACAGAATCCAGGTCTTTGACGGGGCGGCAATGACACCATATACCAGGTTGTCGAGGCTGAAATCGTCATCCGTGAGTAATGCCACTTTGAGAACCCCTTGCGGCGGGCGATCGAGGGTTGTGACAATGATTTCCTCTTGCCCCGGCGACAGCGATAGTTGCCGGTTGAGGATTTGACGTCGGCGTATTGACAGGCGTATGGGCGTTGTCATTGGCTGTTGAGAGAAGTTTTTAACGGCTAGAAATACCTCGTAGTGGTTGGTGGTGTCCAGGCGTTTACGAAGCGCAAAACGTGTAATGCCGACGTTGGTGGCGTCGCTAGTGATACGTATATGGCGTATTTGCTCAGGAGGGAGGGCGAGATCTGACAATGCGTCATAAGCGCCGTCGCCGATAATCACCACCTCTTGGCTACGATGGCCTTGACTGAATGACAGCGCAAGTAGAACAGCGTCTCGCATATTACCAGGCGCGTTGCTGGGTCGCACCTCGCTTATGGTCCGCCGTAGCAAGGCTTTCTCATGGGTGAAATGCGATAACACACGGGGTTGTCGGTCGGCCGCGATGACGGCCATTTGCCGGTCACTGGGTAAGGTTTGCAAGATGTTTAGGGCTTGTGCTTTGGCGAGACTGAAGCGATCGCTTGGCGCCATGCGCGTTTGCATGCTTGCACTGACATCAAGCACAAGCACAATGTCTCTAGCATCTGCAACCGTTGTCGTCAAGGCCGGGCGCGCCAATACTGCACTGAGTAATATCACCAACACGATTTGCAGCAATAAGGGGAGGTTCTGGATTAAACGCCGAAGACCTAACGTCCCATGGGTTTCACGCAGGACACTGTCCCATAGGAAGAGGGTGCTGATTTGAATATCCCGGCGCCGATAGCGCAATGTATGCAGGACAATGATGACCGGGATAAAGGCAAGATAGAGAAAGGCCGTGGGATTAAGCCAGGTCATAAGGACATCACTCGACTAGCTTGGGTAGGTAAAGGCGGTGTGTGTATGGGCATCGCCTTAGGTCGTCTAATTAAGGTAAAATCCCCGCCGCAGATAGCGTAATACAAGATCTTCAAAAGGAATAACCGTGCTGGCGCGGAGATATTCAATGTTTCGTTTTAGACAGAACGCCTCGATCTGCTTAAAATATTCCGCAATTTTCTCATGATACAAGTCCAGCAAGCGGCGGTTCACGGTTAATCGGCGCTGTTGGGTGCTTTCAATATCATGCAAGCGAACAGCGCCCTCGAATTGCGGATTGATCTCCGTCTCATCGACAATATGCAACAGGAGAACATCGAAATTTCCATACACCAAGGTGTCCAGGCCACGCTCGAACCCCTCGGCATCAAAGAGGTCGGTGATCACGATCGCTAAACCTGTTTTATCGCACTGGCTCGCATAGTTGCTGAGTACGCGATTGAGGTTCGTGCCACCCTTTGCTTGTATGGTTTCAAAATACCGTAGCATGGTGAAGATTTGCTGACGGCCGCGTTGCGGTGGCAACGGTGTACCAAGCTCATCAGAGAACGAAATGACGCCCACTCGGTCCAAACTGTTTAAACCGATATAGCCCAGTGCTGCTGCGACCCGCCTGGCATAGTCTAGTTTGGGCGGTTCGCCGAGCTGCATCGATTGGCTGACATCGACAAGCAGATGGATGGTGAGATCTTCTTCAGCGGTAAAGATTTTGAGAAATAACTGATCCAGACGACTGTACACGTTCCAGTCGATATAACGGAAATCGTCTCCGGGCTGGTAGCGGCGATAGTCGCTGAATTCTAGACTTGTACCACGCCGCAAGGTCGAACGTTCGCCGGCGCTTGCATGACGAAACACCTTGCGGGCAAGAAGACGCAAGGTCTCTAATTTACCCATAAATTCGGGGTCAAACAGCGTGCTTTGCATCGTTTTTATCCGGCCGTTGTTATGCGTTAGACGGTCAGGCTAGCCGCAGGCATCCTTTGCTCCGGTAACGCCTGGATGATATCCTGAATGAGCGCCTCGCTCTCGATCCCTTCTGCTTCCCCTTCAAAATTCAGAATGAGCCGATGTCGTAGGCACGGTAGCGCGACGCTACGGATATCGTCAAAGCTGACGTTAAAGCGCCCGTCGAACAGCGCCCGAACTTTGCCGGCGAGAACAAGACTTTGTACGCCTCGCGGGCTGGAACCGTATCGTACATATTGTTTGACCATCTCCGAAGCCTGGGGCGTTTGAGGGTGCGTTGCCAACACTAAGTGAATGGCATAATTCTTCACGTGCGAGGCGATCGGCACCTCGCGTACGAAGTGTTGTGCTTGCAGAATGTCTTCAGCCGTCAGAACAGGCACCGGAGAGGGGTCATGCCGTTGGGTGGTGCGGTCGACAATTTCACTGAGATCCTCAAAGGAAGGGAAGTTGACCTGCAGTTTGAGAAAAAAGCGGTCAAGTTGGGCTTCAGGCAGCGGGTAGGTGCCCTCCATCTCAAGCGGATTCTGGGTTGCCAAGACCATAAAGGGAAGGCTGAGTTTGTGCTCTTCGCCGGCCACAGTAACCGTCTGCTCCTGCATAGCCTCGAGTAACGCCGACTGCGTTTTGGGGGTGGCGCGGTTGATCTCATCGGCTAGCACAATGTTGCCAAACACCGGTCCACGCTGAAATTCGAAGTATCGTTTGTTTGTCTCATCTTGCAACACCACACGCGTGCCGATGATGTCGGCCGGCATCAGGTCCGGGGTGAATTGGATACGCGAGAATTGCAGATGCAAGGCGGCCCCGATTGTCTTGACTAAAAGGGTTTTGCCGAGCCCTGGGACCCCTTCGAGAAGGGCATGGCCACCGCACAGCAGGCAGGTGAGTAAGCCTTCGACCACGTCTAGATGCCCCACAATAACCTTGGCGATTTCGCTGCGAACGCGCTGGAAGTCTTGCCCAAATTGCCCTACTTGTTCTTGTATCTCCATAAGGTCTCAATCCTTTACGGCTTATTGTCGGACATCATGCCAATGGCAAGGAAGTATTGCTTGATTTGTTCGCGATAGGTACGCGGAATATGTTCCTGACTCAAGACGTCCTCCGCTTGTCGTCGATACTGCACGACAATCTTCTCCATTGGCGCGTGCGCCTCGTTCTGCATGGGGAGATGGCGGATATAAGCGAGCCGCATGTCGCCCTCGCCTTGCTTGACCTGCACACGTGAAAGCGGTAGTCCGGATTCACGCAGTCGGCCCAACTCTCCGGAACGAGAATGGCGTGATGCGCCAACTCCTTTATCAAAGCCGGGTGATGCAAAGTCATCCATGCCCGGCATGTCCTCCGACTCTTCATCGTCAAAGTCGAGCGACGCATTGCCGGCGACATTGTCTCCAAATTGGGATGGGCCGTTTGACGAGTTCTGTTGTGCGTCGCCGCCTTCCTGTATCGAACGAGAGGCATATTCCAGCGCTCGTCGGGCGCGTTCCAAATGCTCGAGTTCCTCCGCTGCCTGTTGTTGCCGAATGATATCTTGTAAAAGCTGCCGGGCGGCTCTGATGTTGCCCGCCTGTATGCTCTGGGCCAAACGCTCCAGGTTAGGATTCAATCCCAAATATTGGCTGAGACGGCGAATGCCTTGCTCTGCCACGATTGCCATTTCCCGTGGCAATTCATCACTTTGTAAGAGTTTGAGGATATCCTGCAACTCCTGCTTGAGGCTTTTGCCGGATATCATTACGTCTTGTGCCAGCATGCCGCTAATATTGGTCATCAGAGCCCGTTCATGCAGTTCTTGCTGCATACGTTGTAGATATTGCGAGAGGGTGGAAATGCGTTGGGCGGCCTCCGGTTTCTCACCGCCTTCGCGTTGCAGCCGACGCCCTAGGCTTTGCATATGACGCGCTAGAATCAGGCTGCGGTCCAACTGCTGTTGTTTGGCTAGTTCTTCCAGGCGATGTCCCCACTGCTCGATGCGTTTACCTTCACGGCTGATGTCTGGCGGCGTTTCTTCAGACGCTAGGTCTTCGAAGCTTAAAGGCTTGAGGCCAAGCGACGAGACACCGATGATCGCGGCCATACACAACGGAATGGCCCAAAAGCGGCTTGGCCAACGTGCCGGGAATACAAGGCATGGGTTAACTTGCTGCACGGTGCGTTCGGCTTCACTCACTAGGCCGGGAACAAAGGGGTTGTCGGTATGTTGCGCAAGGTATTCGTGGGCTGTACTCAGACGTTCCTGAAAATGCTGCACGCGGTCGGCTTGTTGTAAAACCGCTAAGGCTGGGATATTGACCCGCCAGGCTAGCACGAGAGATCCTATTACACAGCAGATAACGATGATGCCGTATCCATAGATGAGGGGTATCGACCATCCGCTAAGCAAGATGAGCACGGTGAAAACAAGGGCCGTAAGCATACCCCATAAGCAAATATCTAAAGCCCATAAGCAGCGTTTAAGGAAGATAAAACGCTGTTGAAGATGTCGTGTAGCGAGGATAAAATTATCCGATTTTACCACCTGTAATGCTCCTAATGTGCCTAGACAAAAATTTTTCCGCCAAACGTTGCGGAGACAGCTGCCAAAGCTGTCCTTAGGCGTACGATTTTTGGTGCCGCCAAAGGCGACATGATGACGTCTTGCATGAGAACGGCTGGGTTACCAATGTCTGGGCCGTATCTCATGCAGCGCTTAACGACATGGCACGGCGCTGTACCAGGCGCCACCGTACGAGGGCGATTATAAAGAACACCCCGGCAAGAAGCAAATGGATGGCAACCGTTACCACCCATCCCTTGAGTGTTAAACCATAGAATTGCACAGGCTCAACAGGCTGTATCCAGATGCTCGTGCCTGAAAAGGCCAATATCGGATTCAAAATAGGGACTAAAAACCCGCTAATTAGGATAATAAAGATATAGCAAAGTCGGACAAGCATGTAGAGCACAAACTCGCTCCGTTCAAGCCAGGCGAGCATAGCGATAGCCAGCATACGATAGGTGCTTGTACAAATCAGGATGACTGTCAATCCGGCGCCTAAATGGGACAGGGACTCTCCCGAGACGCCAGCTGCGAGCACAAGTAAAGGTAGGGTAAGGGCCCAGAAGAACATGATATCGAGACCGGCGGCGGCAACATAGCCGCGTAAAAATTCGCCCGCTTTAAAAGGGGCTAGCGCGAGCCAATCGTGCAGGGTTAGCTGTTCCGATATAAAATTCTTGCGTGAGCCGTAGTGAAAGCTGAGATAGGATAGGATGATAAGAACTGAACCACCAAGCGCATTATAAGCGAAAGGCAGGTCTCGCAGACTCAAAAAATTATCTTTTGGCCAGGTGATGAAAAGGACAGCCGACAGAATGATGAGATAATTCAGGCCATGTGAGCAGCGCCTGTTTCCCTGCCTAAAGGTTGCTAAACCGCCCTGGAAAATTGGGTTTGCCCAGGCCCGACGAAATGGGTGCCAGCGCATATGTCATCGGTCCTTCTTGCTGCATCCTTCATAAGGGACTAATAATCAGCGTCACACCGCTGGCTGCCAATTGTGCGGTCGGTTGGATGGCAGACGGCGCCAGCAGCCACCCGACTAGGAAGGGCTGCTGGTGGCTTTGGCTGAGAGAGCGGTCGCCGAAATGATGCTGTAAGATGGCTTCCTGCAGAAAGCTTAAGTGAGAATTGTTGTTTGCCGGACGGTGTTTGAGTAAGGTTTGCCAGACTGCCTCGTTTTTGCTCTCAGACGCCTGGGTTGGGGTATAGAAGTCTTGCAAAAGCGTTTCCCCGGGTGCAATGGAACCAAGTGAAAAAATTTCCCCATAATAGACGACAACAATTCCTTGCAGCGGCATATCGCCTTGATTCTTAACATGCACTGTGAGGCCGGTGGAATATCGTTGGGCCTGGACCGAAATCGGTGATGGGCCCATGCTTTCGGTGCGAAACACACGTAGCGTCCAGGGCGCCAGGGTAATGTTGTTGAGGGTGAATGGCCCTGCGGCAGTGGCCTCGATGGCCTCGTCCGCTTGTCTGTTGCCCCGGTAAAAGGTGTGTTGAAGAACGGTTTCCGGCGGCTGAAAGCTTAGGCTGTAACGGCCACCACGGGGCGAAAACAGGCTCGTATAGCTATTTATGTGACTGTATTCCGTACCGCTGAGTACTTCCAAGGTGGTCAACTCATGGATAATTGCCGGGCGCCGTAGCCCGGGTTCAGGAAATAGGCTGTAAGCCAGTCCTGTCCCACTTAGGATGAGCAGGGTGACGTAAAG
>JAPULM010000497.1 GCA_027294925.1 bacterium | reverse complement strand
GACTCCCACCGCCAACGATGGCGCATTTACCTTGCAATCCAAGCTCCATTTTACGTGCTCTCCCTTTTGATGTTCAGAACATGACGCTAGCCGCCTCCGTATGCCTCATAGATTGGGTTGAACAGCAGTAAAAGCCAATCTATGGGGGGCGGCCAGCACGCGTTGTTAGTCAAAACCAATCTCGCCTTCAGCCCAGGCTTTAATCAGGTGATGCGCAATGGCAATTGGGTCTGGGACCTGCAGATGGGGGTTTTCGCCCTTCAGCGCCAAACGCACATCATCGTGGCTGAACCACTGGACATCCATCATCTCTTCATCGTCTTTGTGAATGTCGGTGGTCAGCGCTTTGGCGTGACTACCGATCATCAGCGACGACGGAAACGGCCAGGGTTGCGATGAGTGATAGCGAACCTCACCAACTTCGATACCGGCTTCTTCTTTGACTTCGCGCCGTACGGCTTCTTCAATCGACTCGCCCTGGTCGATGAATCCTGCCAGGGCGGAGTATCTTCCGGTGCGCGATAATCTGCCGCGTGACTGTCCCAACAGGCACCGCTCGCCATCAATTACCAACATGATGGCAACCGGATCGGTGCGGGGAAAATGCTCGGCCTTGCAAGCCGTACAGCGGCGTACGTGACCGCCTCGATCTTGCACCGTTGGCTGGCCGCAGACGCTGCAGAATTGGTGCCGCTGATGCCAATTGATTTGCGACCTACTCTGCGCCAGGATACCGGCTTCGGCAGCGCTGAGCTGGATGGCGGCCGCACGTGATTCGACAAACTGCCATCCGTCGTCCAAATTCAATTTATGCTGTGGATCGTCGAGCTGTGAAACGTCAATGGCAAAGTGTGCCACTCCCTCCAGCAAACCGAGGAAAACTGGTAGCGTTTTGATGTTAAGAGCTTCGATCTCTGCCGGACGTAACCAGCCGAGTTGCGTCTCGGATACCGTCTGCAGTAACACATTAAGCTGCCAAAGCGGCAGGAAACGACTATGTGGATTTACAGCTTGTTCCTCGAGCCATGGTGGCTGACGGCGTTGCGCATCACCACGATCAAGCGGGTTTCCGGCAAACACGTGTGGACTCATATTTATTTTCCAATGGGTTTGATGATATTCTGTTTTGGCGCTACAAGACGGAACATTACACAGTCGCAACGTATCACAAAAGCGCAACGTATCACAAGGCATGTATTCGTATTCGTATTCGTTTTGTCCCAAGCAGGTTCGCGACCTGCTATCAGGCAATACGTTGCCCATGACCCATGTCTTTCAGATGGCGTGAGGCGAGGCAATAGTTTACCATAGGCCTTCTCACGTTTCCTTGACGGACTTCAACATGAAGGATCATCTGATGGCAGACAGTCACGATTTATTCGACATCATCCACACCACACGGGCCATGCGCCGCCTCAAGCCTGATCCGGTTCCCGATGAACTTATTCGTAAGATTTTGCAGGCCGGCGTCAGTGCTGCCAATGGTGCTAATCGCCAAACCTGGCGCTTTATGGTGATTAAAGATCGCGCCATCAAGGAACGCGTGCAGCATTTTTACAAACGCGCTTTCGACGAGGTGATTGGACCGCGCTATCAGAACAGTGCGCCGCCGCCTGGCGGCTCGGCCGAAAAATATGTCCGTCAACATAGTGCGGTTGAATATTTGACCGACCATTACCATCAAGCACCAGTGTGGATTGTTGCCTGTCTGGACGAAGGAACCAACACCCCGACGCGCTCGTCCGGGGCGTCGATCTACCCTGCCGTACAGAATATGTTGCTTGCTGCTCGTGCCCTTGGCTTGGGTTCTACCCTGACCACGCGCCATTTGATTTACGAAGCGGAAGTGGAAGCCGCTCTCGGCTTGCCGCCGGGTGTCCATTCTTATGCCATTTTGCCGATTGGCTATCCCATGGGGCGTTTTGGTCCGGTTGGACGTGGACCGCTTAGCGATATCGTGTACGAGGATCACTGGGGCAATCCGTATTCGACAGTTGACTAACATCTACAATAGACCTGGCAGATCCAGAGTCATTCAGTTCTCAAGACGCCCTCGCTCCCTCTTGGGGGGAGAGGGCGTCAATACGTGAACAATTTAAATGGGAGATTGTAATATGGGTGATTTGGATGGCAAAGTTGCAATCGTGACCGGTGCCGGCCGTCTACGAGGTATTGGCAGGGCGACGGCAGTACATCTAGCCAAGATGGGCGCCAATGTTGTCGTTACCGGTACCGGCCGTAGCCCGGACCGTTATCCGGATGACGAGAAAGCAGTAGGTTGGCGTGATATCGAGAGTACGGCGGAACAAGTGCGCGAGCAAGGCCGGCAAGCGTTGTCGTTGGTGGTTGACGCGATGAACCGTGGCCAGGTGCAAATGATGGTGGATCGCACCATTGAAACATTTGGCCGGGTGGACGTGTTGATCAACAACGCTGCCTTTGCACGCGGCGCGGACCGCGTGCCCATTGTCGAGCTAGATGCGGATATTTTTCAAAAAGTCATCGACATTAAGGTAACCGGAACCTACCTCTGTACCAAAGCGGTGTTACCGCATATGATCAAGCAAGGCGAAGGCGGTAAGATCGTCAATATTTCCTCCTCGGCCGGTAAACGCGGCAGCGCCAATACGCTGGCCTATAACGCCGCCAACTTTGCGGTTGTTGGTATGACACAGTCCATGGCGCGTGAACTAGGGACTTACAAGATCAATGTCAACTGCGTCTGTCCCGGCGCAGTTGACACCTACCGCATGGACGTCCTTGGGCGCGGGGAGCGCTGGCAGCAAATGGGTGCGACCACGCCTATCGGCCGTAATGGAACAGATGATGAGACGGGTGGACTGATCGCCTATCTATGTTCAGACGCCGCTTCCTGGATTCATGGCCAGTCGATCAATATCAACGGCGGCACCTTCATGGAACACTAACTAAAAGTGCTTAAATCACCTGGCGTGCGGCAAGGCGATCCAGCTCTTGCGAGGAAAGCCCTAGTTCATCACAAAAGACAGCCTTGTTGTGCTCGCCGACGAGTGGCGCCCGGCTGGTGATACGCCAGGGCGATCCATTGTAGATGGCCGCCTCGCCGGGATAGATAAAGCTGCGTCCCAATTCAGGATGCTCGACTGTTTTCCAGAAGTCCCGGTCTTGCATATGGGGATCATCTAACAAATCCTCGGGGAAGCGAACGGCGCCCCAGGTAAAACCTCGTTTTTGGGCTGCATGATACACCTCTTCCTGCGGCAAATGGGCGATAAAGTTGGCCACCAGATCATCAATAATGTGGGCGGTGTTCGCTTCGATGACCTCGGGGTCTTCGTATTTGGGATCGTTAAGATCGCCGGCCATGCCGTAATGATCTAACATCTCGGCTAGGTTCTTGACAAATCCGGGGGTCAGCCGTCCCGCCACCAGAGCCGTGACATACTTGCCGTCTTGGCTCAAAAATTGGGTGCGCGGGGTCGGCTTAGGAGCATGGTGACGTCCAGTCTGACGGATAACGCTCTCGCCTCTGTATATATAAGTTGGTATCGCCGCCTCAGTGGTCAGGGCGCAGGCATCGTGTACCGCAAGATCAATATACTGCCCTTGTCCGGTAACCGTGCGGTAAACCAGAGCGGCTATGATTGCCATATAGGCGTAGTGGCATCCCATATGCCAAGCATTCCCACCGCCCGGGGCGATAGGTGGCGCGTTTGGGACAGCAGCCTCGTCGTAGCCACAGGAAGCCATCTGTCCGCCTGCCGCCATGTGTAACAAATCAGAGGTTAGGTAATCTCGCCACGGTCCTGTTTGACCGAAAGGGGTCAGCGCGCACATGATCAGGCCGGAATTCAACAACGAAAGGTCCGCGTAAGCGAGTCCTATTGAGGCCATATAGCCCGGGGTGAAGGTCTCTAGAATGACATCTGCCGTCGAAGCCAACCGGCGGCAGATGTGCTGCCCGTCTTCTGTCTCCAGATTGAGGGTGATACCGCGTTTGGACGTATTATAGTGCCAAAAGGATAGGCTGCGTTGCGGATGTGGAATATCGTCAAGAAATGGTCCCACGTTGCGCGCCGCGGCGCCACCGGGTGGCTCGATTTTAATCACGTCAGCGCCTAAATCGGCCATCAGCTTACCGCAAAACTGGCCCTTTTCATCGGCCAACTCCAGAATCTTTAAACCTGCCAGAGGACCCGGTTGGGTTGCAGTGTCACTCATTTCAGCATGTCCTCTAGGTAGGGATAAGGCTGGCGGGTTTTGGGCCAGAAGGTGCCGTCCTCGTAGCCGGCCACCAGTTCTTCGTGACTAAAACCCAGCAGGCCTTCTACAATGTCTTTTGTATGTTGACCAATCAGGGGACTGGGAAGGTGATTGACAGCCGGCGTTTTGGACAACTTAAACGGCGCATTTTGCATCTTTCGAATCCCTAAGGCGGGATGCGCCATCTCCACATACATTTGCCGGTGGCGCAGCTGCGGGTCGTGCTCCACTCGGTCTTCGGCGCTCTGCACCGGCATGGCATGTACGCCTGATGCCTGGCAAATCTCCATCAGTTTGTACTTCCCTAGCGTCATACTCCACGCCTCAATACCCTGATCGATTTCTTCTTGACCCTGCAAGCGGCCCTCTAGCGTGGCGAAACAGGGCGAAGTTGCCCATGCTGGATCGCCCATCACCTGCACCAGCCGTTGCCATTCCTGGTCAGATTCGCAGACGATGACGCACCAGTCATTGTAGCCGCCGGGATGGGTGCGGTAGGTGTTGTGTGGTGCCACCGTAGGGCCGCGATAGTTATTCAGCAGCGGCGTGCCTGGCCAGTGGGCGCGATTGCCGGGCGGATAGCCGACTCGGCGGATAGGTTGCCCATTGACCGTGACATCCAGAATCGAAGGTCCGTTGAGGGTGATGCCGGTGATCATCTGAGACTGGTCGATATGCTGGCCTTGCCCTGTCATGTTGCGATGATAGAGACCGGTAAGGGCACACATAGCGCCGTACATACCACCGGTGTCATCCATATACGACCAACCCCATCCCGCTGGTGGCTTATCCGGTAGACCGGATAGTGAAGTCAACCCGGAAACCGCCTGAGCAACAGGGCCAAAGGTGGTGTAGTGGCTGTTGCGCCCGGTGTGACCATAGCCTGACATCGAAATATAGACAATGTCGGGCTTCAGCTCGCGTAGCACCTCGTAGCCCAGTCCCCATTGCCTCAGCACCCGGGCGCTGAAATTTTCAATCACGATATCAGAGATCGCAATGAGGCGCTTGATAATATCCATACCCTTTGGGGTGCGGACATTAAGGGTTAGACTAAACTTATTCGCATTGGTGTCATTAAAATTACCTGACGTATTCAGATTGATCTCAGTGTCCTGTGGCGTGGTTCGACCACCTGACCTGCCGCGTTCGTTTTCCGGCCACTCAATCTTGATAATCTCAGCGCCTAAGGCGCCCAACCAGCGGGTGGCCCAAGGGCCCGCCCGTACCCAACTAAAATCTACTACTCGGATGCCATCGAGGGCTTTCGGCATATGATTCTCCATCCTTTGGAGCAAGGGTATGGCGCCTTCCTCCCGACTTAATTGACAACGGGAAGTTTATTTTTGGCAATTGCTTCAGTAATCCCCTAGGCCCTTTCGGTTTTGTACCGCCCGCATGACTTAGCATTGACAACGACTCCAGGACGAGTAGGATAGACTCGCAAATTCAGATTTCAGTGGGTGCATGGCCTGCTGAATGCTGCCGCTGCTGTGCACAGCAAAGGGAGACCTGGCGATATGACCACAATGCATCGGATACAAGTCACTGTCAATGGCGTATTGTATGAGCGAGAGGTGGAAGGGCGCCTGACATTGGCTGATTTTCTACGTGAGGAGCTGGACCTGACCGGCACCCATCTGGGTTGCGAGCATGGCGTTTGTGGGGCTTGTACGATTCTTTTCAATGACGAGGCTGTACGCGCTTGCCTCTTGTTGGCGGTACAAGCGGATGGCGCAGCGTTGCAAACCGTTGAAGGACTGGCGCAGGGCGATACACTACATCCCTTGCAACGTGCCTTTCACGACCATCACGCCCTGCAGTGCGGCTTTTGCACGGCCGGATTTCTGATGACCGGCATTGCGTTTTTAAATGACACGCCACAGCCCACTGAGGCGCAGGTGCGTGAAGCGATAGCAGGCAATATTTGCCGCTGTACCGGATACCTGCCAATTGTGCAGGCGGTTCTCCAGACGAGCCAAGGGGCGTAACGTGAGCCAAACCTACATAGGTGCGCCGCTACGGCGGCATGAAGACCTCCGTTTTCTGACCGGACAGGCAACCTTTGTCGATGACATCAAACTACCGCAAATGTTACATGCCGCCGTCTTACGCAGCCCTCATGCACACGCGCGTATTTTGTCAATTGACATTACACCTGCGCTTGCCATCTCGGGTGTGTCGGCGGTGTTCACCTATGACCATATCGCACCATATGCCAAGCCCATTCCGATTCGCCTTTACCCGCTGCCAGGATTGGACCGATTCCTCCAACGCC
>JAPULM010000496.1 GCA_027294925.1 bacterium | reverse complement strand
TATTCTCGACGCCATGGAGGGGCTCAATATCCGTTTGGAACAGGAGAAAGGCATCCGTCTGGCGGTACGCATTGGCATTCATACCGGTCTGGTGGTGGTGGGCGAGATCGGCCAAGGAGCCAGCCAGGAGCACCTGGCGCTGGGCGAGAGGCCGAATATTGCGTCGCGTATCGAGGGCCTTGCGAGGCCGGATACCGTCGCCATTAGTGCAGCGACTTATCAACTCGTTCAGGGCTACTTCGTCTGTGATGAACTGGGACTGCATAGCCTGCAAGGCGTGACCGAATCCCAGCAGGTGTATCGCGTTGTGAGTACCAGTGGTGCACAGAGTCGGCTTGAGGTCGGCGTTGCTAGAGGGCTGACGCTGCTGGTAGGGCGCGAATCCGAGATCACACTACTTCTGCAACGCTGGTAGCAGGTCAAAGAGGGTCAGGGCCAGGTGTTGCTGCTGAGCGGTGAGGCGGGTATTGGCAAATCCCGTCTGCTCCAGGTACTCAAAGACTATGTTACCGATGAACCGCACACACGACTGGAATGCCGTAGCTCGCCATATTACCAAAACACCGCCTCGTACCCGATCACTGACCTTCTCCAACGAACGTTCATCTGGCAGCAGGATGATACGCCCCAAACAAAGTTGGACAAACTAGAGCAGGTGCTCCGCCAATATCGTCTTGGGTTAGAGGAAACGGTCCTGCTGTTTGCCAGCTTGTTGTCGTTGCCTGTGCCTGAGGCGCGGTATTCGCCGCTCAATCTGACCCCTCAGCGCCAGGGTCAGCTGACCCTGGAAAGCATCGTAGCGATGCTGTTGGAACTCAGCGAGCATCAGCCCATGCTCTTTATCCTGGAAGACCTGCATTGGACCGACCCCTCAAACTTAGAGATGCTGGACTTGCTGATGGACCAAGCTGCCCCGGCGGCCATCTTGGGGTTATTTGCCCGCTCTCTCGAAAAGGTATATTTCAGAAATTGTGTAATTGATTTTGAAGGGCTTACGTCATCAGCGATTCGTTAGTGCCATGGCGCTCTTACTCAGTTCGCAATCAATCTAAAATCACGAACTATATGCGCTTTCCTGTCAGTAGAAGAAAGAGGTAAGCCACATAAAATCAAAGGGTATATGATTGAAGCCTGCGTTAGAATTCGCCTTTACACACAGATTGCGAACTCGGCCGAATCGGCTGGAATATACCTTTTCGTCGCTTCGGGCAAAAAACCCCTTAAACGAGCCGGAGAAAGCCTTGCCCTATTTTTTGGAGAGTACCGAAGTTTTTGCTGAACTGGGAGATGCGGAGAGTGAGGCGGAGATCTGGGGAAAGCTGGCTGCCATTTATGAACAGACCCTGGCCGACTACTCGCAAGCGTTGGCAGCCTGGGAAAAAGCCCAGGAGCTCTAGAAGCAGGTGACCGATCGTCGCGGGGCACTGGAAGCACTCCAGCAGATGGGCCGGCTTGCACGTCAACACCTCGACAAGCCGTCCCAGGCGTCGCATTACTTTCGTGAAGCGCTCGACCTTGCCGTGCAAATGGATGATCGTGCAAAGCAGGGCAAGTTGCTAAACACGCTGGGCATTATGAGCAGGCATTGCGGATTTATTGTGAGATCGGAGACACAGCCCACACAGGATTGACACTGAACAGCATCGGTGCTACATTGCACCGTCTTCAACGTTACAGATGAGGCTCTGGTTCGTCTCAAAGAAACCATGGTGGTTTGTCGCCAGTCAAATGCGCACAACAGCTGCCGATGTGGTGTTTACCGCCTATGATATCGTCCAAGAGACGCCGCAGGAGGATATGGGTGCGCTTTTAGCAGTCGACCTCGTCGTCAAAGACGCGCCCGCATTTCAGCGCTATGGAAAGGCATCCAGACCTATTTTGCAGGCACATGGTGGGAAGCTACAATTGCGGGCGGGCAATCCGGAGGTCTTGTTTGGTGAGAAGCAACATAAGGTGTTAGTGCTGTTCAAATTCCCCACCCAAGATGCTCTGCAAACCTTCTACAATTCGGCAGCGTATCAGAAACTTATTCCCACGCGTACTGCGGGAGCCGACGTGGTGTTCACAGGTTACGATCTATGACCGTGTGAAGAAGCTCATTTTGACACCTAATCATGTACTAGCACAAATCTGAGGTGTATAAGTCCGACGCAGAGCCGTATCGTCTCGAGGGGAAGCTGTTGTTGAGGTAGGCCATCCCGGACGAGCCTCAGGCACAAACCCCTTTCAAAAAGCCCTCTCCGTAGCTCCGCAGACTCAAGCCCTTGTCCTAGGGTCAGCCGCCGGATAGAATATGCGTTGTTTTTCATAATCGTGAAAAGGAGGCACTTCAATGAGGCGAACCCGTGTTGCCGACGCCTTACACAGCGATGCA
Organism: bacterium; assembly: GCA_027294925.1. The sequence continues at coordinate 6,348 of JAPULM010000496.1, read as the reverse complement.
GCCATGGCGCATATACTTGTCAAAGGCTGGGTCCGCACCCGGCGCGATTCAAAGGGATTTTCGTTTTTAGAGGTGAATGACGGCTCGTGTTTAAAAAATCTGCAGATCATTGTAGACGAAACAAGTCCGGCCTATAACGCCCTGCAAGCGGTCACCACCGGGGCAGCGATTGAGGCCGAAGGCGAACTGGCTGAATCGCCCGGCAAGGGACAGCAGTGGGAGTTACGTGCCACTCATTTACGCCTGCTGGGAAGTGCTGATCCGGAAACCTACCCGCTACAAAAAAAACGTCACACGGATGAATTTCTGCGCAGCATAGCGCATCTGCGCCCACGCACCAATAAATACGGCGCTCTGTTTCGTATCCGTTCAGAAAGCGCCTTTGCCGTCCACACCTTTTTCCGCGATCGGGGCTTTTACTGTCTACACACACCCATCATTACCGGCTCAGACTGCGAAGGCGCCGGCGAAATGTTCCGCGTCACTATGTTGCCGCCATGGCTGGGCAAACAGCCGCTGCCGGGTGAAACAGGATTTGAGCACGACTTTTTCGGCAAAGAGGCAAGCCTCACCGTTTCAGGACAGTTAGAGGCAGAGCTATTTGCCTGTGCGCTGGGCAATGTATACACCTTTGCCCCAACCTTCCGAGCCGAAAATTCCAACACACCCCGCCATGCGGCGGAATTCTGGATGATTGAACCTGAAATGGCCTTTGCCGATCTCGACGACAACATGGATCTGGGCGAAGATCTGGTCAAATATCTGGTCGGACACGTGATGGACCACTGCGCCACCGATCTGGATCTGTTCGCCCGCTTTGTCGATAAAGATCTAATGCGCCATCTAGAAATCATCGCCAACGCATCGTACGCCCGGTTACCGTACAGTGAAGCGGTCGAGATCTTACAGGGTTGCAGCAAGTCGTTTGAATTTCCCGTCTATTTCGGCGCCGATCTACAGACCGAACATGAGCGTTATCTGACTGAGGAACATTTTAAAAAACCGGTCATCGTGTACAACTACCCGAAAGCCATCAAAGCCTTTTACATGCGCCTGAATGACGACAATAATACCGTCGCCGCCATGGACCTGCTCGTCCCGAGAGTCGGTGAACTGATTGGCGGCAGTCAGCGTGAAGAACGTCTGGATATACTTGAACGGCGTCTGGCCGAATGCAATCTAGAGCCCGAAGCCTACTGGTGGTACCTCGATATCCGCCGTTTTGGCTCGGTGCCGCATGCCGGATTTGGCTTGGGATTTGAACGCTTTCTGATGATGGTGACCGGCGTGACGAATATCCGCGATGTGATCCCGTTTCCCCGCACGCCGAAACATCTTGAGTTTTAGGCGATTTCCGGCAAGGCCTGAACCCCCACTCAGTTCACGGTCACAGCCAAGGCTCTGATTTCGGTGAATTCCCGGCGTACTTTCGCCCATGAGCTACCGCTGTCATTGCTGGTGAAAAGTTGTCCATAGTGGCTACAGGCGGCAATAAAGTCAGGCTGCGCCGCATGCGTTGCAAAAGCCCATATGGGCGTATTAGGCTCAACCGGCAACACAGGCCGCTCCCAGGTGTGGCCGCCGTCCAGGGAGCGCTGGATGGCACCCGTGCTGCCAATGGCGGCGTCGCCGGTAGCTACGAACAGCACATCGGGATTATCCGCCTTCAACGCCAGACCGCGGCAATAAGGAAAGGCAAAGCGGGGGGCAACGCCTAAACCTTGCCAGCTATCGCCGGTGTCGGTACTGATGAAGATCTCGCGCGGTGTGCTGACCAACACACCCTGAGGGCTGAGTACAATATCATGAATATCCGGATCGTTGAGGCCACCGGCAATATGGCTCCAGGTCTCCCCACCATCCAGACTGCGCCGTACGCCATCTACCTCGATACCGGCCCAAACGATGTCATGATCGACAGGATCGACTACCAGGGCAGTGACGCGCGGAACACGTACTGCCGGACATTCAGCAGCCAACTCGACCGTAAGTTGTTGCCACCGTGCGCCACCATCGCGCGACCGAAAAAGGGCTGACGGCCGAGTGCCGACAAAGATAATCTGTGGGTCAACTGGATCAATCGCAATGCTCCACACCTGCAACGTGTTGAGCGGAGAATCGACCTGTTCAAAACGCTCCCCACCGTCCGTACTACGGTACAGCCCATCATCCGCCCCGGCATAGATGATTTGCGATTCGCGTGGATGGACGGCAAAACTGTAAATACGACTTTCGGTCCATAGACCCTCACGAACCTGTCGCCACGTTTCGCCACTGTCCGTACTCCACCAGACGCCCGTTCCAACCGTGCCCACACATATGGTGCATGCCTGTGTCATAGCTGTAGCCTCCTTGTTTGTTCAAACACGCCGCATCTGAAGGATCTTAAGTCAGTCATTCGGGTGGCGGCGCAATCAACCCTGCGGCCTCAGTTGCCGCGAAAATGCGGCTCCTGCTTGGCCAGATATGACGTCCTGGCAGTTTCAGCATCTTCACTGCCGCTCACCAGGGCGTTCTGATCGAAGTCCATGTGCATGATGGCCTGATCAAGGGCCGACGAAATGGCGTTCACGCTACGCTTAATCATCTGGGCCGGCAGCGGTGCGCGGCTAGCGTATAACTCGGCCCATTCAAACGCCTTTGGCATCAGGTCGTGCTCAGATTCCACCATCTCGTCGAGCGCCCCCCATTCAAGTAGCGTCGGACCGTATACCCACTGACCACTAATCACCATGCGCTTGGCGCGCGCCGGGCCGACCAGATGCACGCACAGTGGTAAGCTTTGCCACATCAGATTGACCCCGATCAAAATCTCAGGGTACGACATAAAACAATCCTGCGTGCCAATGCGAAAATCAAGCGCCGTCGCCAGGCAGGCCCCCCCGCCCATGGTGGCGCCCTTCATGGCGGCAATGGTAATCTGATCCATACCCGTTAAGGCTCGGATCGCGCGTTCTCCGATTCGAATCCGACGGCGGCGCATAACCAATGAGTCGTGTGGCGTCTCCCCGCTGCTCAAGTCAGCGCCGGAGCTGAAATGCCGACCGGCGCCGGTAAAGATCACCACACGCGTCCTCACATCATCTCGGAAGCTCAGCGCCACTTGCTCGATTTCTTCGATCAACGGCGTGTTCAATGCATTGGCTTTTTGCGGTCGATTGAAGGTAACAACGGCCACGTGTCCACGCCGTTCAACCATTAAATTTTCGTATGTCATCAATATCACTCCTTGCCCTATCTCAATCCTCTCTGCCTTCCCTCATTGGCAACAAAGAAAGAAAGCAGAGAGGATTTACGATTGCGTGCTACGCAAGACGCGTCCAGGCAGGGCACCGGTATGCTGCCCCTGATTGAGCACCACCTTGCCATTAACAATCACCTGATGCACGCCATCTGCGCCATGTACCCGTCGCGGGGTTCCACCGGGCCCATCGTGCCAGAGTTCATCTTCTTTCGGGCCGATTTTTTCCAGATCGAAAATCATCAAATCCGCCATTAATCCTTGCCGCACCAAACCACGATCATGCAAGCCCATGATGCGAGCCGGTTGAAACGTTAAGCGGCGAATGGCGTCTTCGAGTCCCAGGAGCTGACGGTCCCGCACCCACTCACTCAGGACATAGCTGGACTCACCAGCCGTACAGAAATTGGTATTAAGATGCGCCCCGGCGTCAGATTGGGACGGCAACGCATGCCCCGTTTTGACCAACTCGGTCAGCCTGACATCTTCCTCAGGAGGCCGCATGGTAATCTGGAATGCCGTCTCTAGCTTTTCCTCAAGCGCCAGGTCGAGCATGACGTCCGCCACGTGCTTGCCAAGTTCCTGCGCCAATTCCGTCACCCGACGGCCCTCCAAGCAGCGATTGTGCGCCAGCGCCACCTTGCGTACCGAAATGGCCGACCATGGGATCAGACGCCCTGGCACACCCGGGCGACGCCGTTGAGGTTTCATCGCCGCCTCACGCAGCTCTACCCGCTGGTCAGGATTGGCGAGAGCCGCTAGCCGTTCCGCCATCGGGAGATCCAATACCGTATCCCAAACATTGAGATTCCTGAAGAAGGTGGTTTTTTTCAGGTTAAACTGTCGGTTAAATGGAATCGCCCGCAACAGCGTGTAGAGCTGGGCACCTTGCTGGGCAGAGGCTTCGATATAGTCGCGCCGATCAGCCGAAAAACCCAGAAAAAAGACTGGCCGTTGACTACTCATGGCCAGTTCGAACAAGTGCTGCTGATCGGCTTCATCCATCACCGCAATGCTTTTGGGCAGAACTTCGATAATACCCCGGTTGAAATCGCCAATGGTACGAGCCAGCGCCATGCGCTCGTCATTCTCCGCCAGCCGCGTTGGCACCGGTTCGCCAGATGGCCCGGCATGAGTCGGCGACACAGTAGTGCTCCAACCCCAGGCACCAGCCTCAAGCGAAGCTTGTAACAACTGTTGCATGGCGGCCAACTCGTCTGCCGTTGCCGCCCGCTCCCAAGCCGCCTGGCCCATCGCACTCAAACGCAAGGGATTATGTCCGACCAGCGGCATCATGTTCAAGCCCAAACCATCATCGATGGCCTCCAGATACTCACCGAAGGTTTCCCAGTTCCAGGGCAACACATCCCACATGGCCTGCATGGGCAAATCTTCCACACAACAAAACGTTGCCAGCATGGCTTCCCGATGCTCAGGCCGCAACGGCGCCAGCGTCAAGCCACAGTTACCCGTCAGGACCGTCGTCACCCCATGCCAAATGGAGGGTGTACATAGCTTATCCCAAAACGGCTGGGCATCGTAATGCGTGTGCAAATCGATAATGCCCGGCGTCACAAAACGTCCATCGGCGTCAATGGTTTCAGCCGCCACACCACTAATGTGACCCATCTCGACAATCTTACCGTCCGCGATGCCGATATCAGCTCGATATCGTGGGAATCCGCTGCCGTCAATGATCATGCCGTTTTTAATGAGCAAGTCGTAAGCCATCATGCCCTCCATATGTTCAAATGGGTAAACGTCAATACCCGCATATAGTGGCACCGATGTGCGTAAAAATCAAAGGTGAATCGATCGCTGCACGGCCTGAGACCACCTGACACTGGTTCTTGATCTGAAATCACGTTACAATGCCGGGTTACAGAATCGCATGGAGGCAGATGTGGGAAAGTATTTTCATAGGAGCACCGATGTCAACTTTAGAAGAACTCAAAGCAGCGGCTCAGGCTGAAATCGACCGGCATGGCCAGGAACTGATCCAGATCGCCAAAACTATTCTGGATCAGCCCGAAACGGGTTTCCGAGAACAAAAGACGTCACAACTGGTAGCAGAAAATTTCCGCCATATGAAAGTCCCATATGAAGACCAGATTGCCATCACGGGTCTCAAGGGCATGCTGGATTCCGGCACCGCCGGCCCCACCGTAGGGGTGATGGGCGAGCTCGATTCCCTAAAAGTCCTGGGACATCCGCATGCTAACCCCGACACCGCTGCCGCCCACGCCTGCGGCCACAATTGTCAGATCGCCATGATGCTTGGGGTGGGTATTGGCCTGCAGGCTTCCGGCGTGTTACAGGAACTTGCCGGCCGCGTCGCCCTGTTTGCGGTGCCGGCGGAGGAATACATCGAGATTGCCTATCGTGAAGAGCTACGGCGCTCGGGACAGATCGAATTTCTAGGCGGCAAACCGGAGTTTATTCGCCTTGGCGCTCTGGATGATGTCGATTTAGCCATGATGACCCATACCTCCAGCCAGACCGAGTACGGTAAGATTGCCTACGGCGGCACCAACAATGGCATCGTAGCCAAAAATATCCACTTTCAGGGTAAATCGGCGCATGCCGGCAGTATGCCACATGCCGGTATCAATGCGTTGAACGGCGCCATGATCGCCATGTCCGCCATTCATGCCCAACGTGAAACCTATCGCGACGAAGACACCATCCGCATCCACCCCATCATTACACAAGGTGGTATGGTCGTCAGCGCCGTGCCAGCCGACGTGCAGATGGAAACCTTCGTGCGCGGCCGCAGCATCGAAGCCTTCCTCGACGCCAGTCAGAAGGTCGATCGCGCCCTGCGCGCCGGCGCCATGGCGATCGGCGGTCGGGTGGATATCACCACCCTGCCCGGCTATTTGCCGATCCAGAACAATGACCCCATGCTCGAACTATACCGCGCCAATGCCGCAGCACTGGTGGGGGAAAGCAGTGTCACACCGATGGGACACCGCACCGGCTCCACCGATATGGGTGACGTGTCACAGATCATGCCGGTGATTCATCCCTATGTGGTGGCGGCAAGCGGCACCGGCCATGGTGCCGACTACCTGATCGAGGATTACGACCTGGCCGTTCTGACCGGC
>JAPULM010000495.1 GCA_027294925.1 bacterium | reverse complement strand
ATTCGGCAAGGGCATTCATCGTCAGCGTTGAAGGATTAATTTTATATACTTAGCGCCTGCTTGCGGCAGAGCATTCAATCTACGCACGATGATTCAAGTTCAAATACGGCCAAACCGATAAGAAATCGCGCTAGTAATCTTTATGTCTTAGGAAAATCTGCATGCCGATCACTAAAATCCACGTCGATAATAACAATCAAGGTCAAATCACCTGCCCCAAATGCAGCAAGATGAAAACCATCAGCGCATCCCATCATCTGCTCACCAAAAAGGCGATCAAAGTCAAATGTACGTGTGGACACGCCTTTAGCGTGGCACTTGATTACCGAAGCTATTTTCGCAAAAATGTCAAACTAGCAGGCACACTACATCGAATTTCCTCTGAGGACATTTTATCTAAGATCACCATCACGTCATTATCGGTCAGCGGCATCGGCTTTGAAACAACCTCGCTCAGCAATATCTATATCAGCAGTAAATTTGACGTTGAATTCAAACTAGACGATGATTCGCATACCGTGATTCGTGAACGCATCTGCATCAAACGAATTAGTGGGCTGAGCGTGGGAGCCGAATTTACGGATCAAGACAGATATAACTTTGATCTAGACTTTTACATGGCGCCTTTAGTTACGGTCGACTAATCCAAATCCCTGCCTTTGCGGTATCCAATAAAGCGTGGATGGTTTAATAGCAACTGGCCAACATCCAAAACATGGTGGCACTTTTTAAATAGTGTGACGCAATGCAACCCCAATTTCCCATGCAGCCGCACAAAATTCAAAGGGACTCCTGGTGGAAACGACTAGCCATTACGTGCCGTAATGCACGGCGCGCGTCATGTCACGCAACATTGCCATGGCTGAAAGGTAAGTCAATTTACCCGTGCGGGGATTGGTATCGGAAGGTACATTTTCGATATGAGTGGTCATTCGACCAAATTCACCGACAACTTCAATATCATGCATATTACAGGTGCCATCAGGAACAACAAAAATACGCATATGAGTGGCGTCCGCTCCAATTCCCGCCAGGCTGAGTGCAGCAGACACATTCACATTTGCAGGGAACCCTTTACAAGCTTCTCGAGCACACCCTTCGAAAATAAGCGTCTCATCGCGAAAGGCAAAAACATCAATTCCCTGTGCCACCACATAAGGAGCGCCAGCCAGTCCTTCAGGGGGTTTACGGGTCGTAATGGTTACGCTTTCGATATCGCCCATACTCGCACCCTTCACACCATCTAAACCGACAATAGCGCCAGAGGGAACATAGAGTTTACAACCTTGTTGAGCCGCCAGATCAGCCCATTCGGGGTGATCCAACAGGGCTCCAACGCTAATCATCATCAAGTCCTTACCGGCGGCAAAGGTGACAGGCGTAATCTCACGCAAAGCGGTTTGTCCTGCGGCCTCGACCACCAAATCGCTTTGTGCAACGAGGGTTTGCAAATCGACCAAAGGCGGGACATGGTTAAGGGTTGATAGAAATCGTCGGGCAGTGGTCTCAGTTCGGCTATGAACCGCCGTAAGGCAAGCTGCAATTTCGCCTTTATCTAGAGCTTGAGCCATCGCTCGGCCGACAGTGCCCATGCCAACAATTCCGATTTTAAGCTTCGATGGCTGCACAATGATGCCCTTTATGTTTGGTAGCCATCCGGGTCAATCTGCGCATCGATAATCCAAGCTTCTCCAGAAGCCAGGGCCTGCTTTATTGAGCTCAACCGGCGCCTTGCAGGCATGCCAAAGATATACTCAATTCCTGCATCAGCCAGTAGCTTGGCAATCACATCGTCATACGTAAGCATGCTATTCTTTCCCTCATTCGATCGTTTTCTAAGCTGCTTGCACGCTGTAACGGAACGTTACCAAAGCCGCTGAACAGGTTTGGCTGCCGCCATAGGTGTCCCACACATTGACAGTTCTTGACCAGGACGGATAATCGGGTCAGAACCTTCAAGACGGTTCAAACGTTTAAGAGCAGCTATAGAGATCGGATATTGGTACGCAATAGTTGATAGGGTCTCCCCCGCCCGCACGGTATGCCGGCAAGCATCATTGACGATCATCTTGGAACAGCACTTTTTACGGCTTCCAGAGCGGGAGAAATGCACCTCATAGCTTAACGTCTCAGCCTGGTCAATGGGTAGACGCACGGAGGTATATGCCGGCAAATTGTCTGTAAGTAAATGGGGATTGATGGAACGCAGTGTGGTTTCGTCCATAGCAGTTCGCTTTGCCACAGCCGACAGGGTAGTTGGGGAAGGAAAGGCAATTTCGACATATTGTATGGTGTTCGACAAGTCCGCAGGCTGCTGCACAAACTGAAAATGATCTGCATATTTCAACGCACACCATATGGCAATCGTTTTGACCAAGTAATAACGGGTTTGCGTCGGGATCTGTCGAAGCCTAAATAATTTCCAGATATCACGCGTTCGAGCCCGAACAATAGCGCGGGACAAATTCGACTCACCAAAATTATACGCCGCCAGCACGAGCAGGGGAGACCTCCTGCCGAAAATGTTTTGTAACTCATTCAGATATCGGGACGCTGCCAATGTTGACCAATAAGGATCAAGACGCTGATCAATTGCAGCGGATACTTTGAGTCCATAGGAGCGGGCTGTTGGCGCCATAAATTGCCATAGGCCGCGAGCCCCACTTTTAGGATGCAGAGCGTCGATGTCAAAGGCACTCTCGACAAAGGGAACCACGGCAAAAAGGTCTGGCAACCGATACTGTCGCAGCACCTTGTTGATAACGTTTCTATAGGGTGCAGAACGGTCGATTATACGTTGTGTCTGCTTATGATATGTTTCTGTAAAATCCCGTAGATGTTCATTGACTCTGTCGATAAAAGCAGCGGGAACCTGATGGAGATCAAAACCAAGTTCAACAAAAGCCTGACGTACCAGAATTTGAAGGTTTGGCGGTTTGGCTTTAACGTGTCCTGGATAAACAAGAGACGGCAAGGTCAATTTAACCACAACACTGTGCTCTGATGCATGCACTGACCTTGATGGGACACGTAATAGAAAGAAGCCTAGGGCCAAAGCACCCACCAAAAGACAAAGCAAAACTATCCCATTTTGCCAGCCATTCCAACTGAGACGAAAGCCCATCACGGACTCTTGAGTCTCACACCGACCATGAAACATCATTCCTCAATCCTCAACCGCGAAGCTCCGACAGCCATAGACCCCACCGGATCAGAACAAAATTTGATCCGATAGGATGATTGATTTCTGAACAATTCAGCGCTGTCCGCTCATATAAGCAATAGGGGTAATATAGTCACCTTAAACATGACGCTACGTCATGTCAAGAACAAATCTCGTACGAACATCGACCTACAGAGGATGCTGCCAATGAAGCATAGACTATATTGTCTATGCTATTTGTGTTAGGCTAATTTTGCTAATAGTGTTTTTGCGCATGCCTATCAAACATTGATCCGCAACACGATACCGGTCGTCATAAGTCGGTAAGGAGATACAAGGTGGCTGAACAACATGACCGTGAGCATACTGAAATTGCCCAAAGCGCCACTGGACGTCCAGTCGTGCATGGTACGCGCGGTGTCATCTCAACCGGTCATTACCTTACTTCGATGGCCGGTATGCGTATGTTGCTTTCCGGCGGTAATGCCTTTGATGCCGCCGTCGCCTGCGGATTCGCTGCTGCAGTTATCGAACCAACAGCATCCTATACACTGGCGGCAGAAGGCGTTGGCATGCTGTACCACGCCGCCACCAATACGACCCTTGCTTTAAGCGGGCAAGGTGTTGCGCCACAAAATGCTACGGTAGCGTTTTTCCACCAACACGGTTTAGACAAGATTCCCACCGGTCCCGGCAATCAGGCACATTTATCTTTTACCGTACCAGGTGTGGTCGATGCCTATTTTCGCCTCTTGTCCGACTTCGGCACCAAAACCGTTGCCAACGTCCTCGAACCAGCTATCGATTATGCTGCACACGGGTTCCCGATGTATGCCTACATGCATCGCATGCTCGACATGCCGGAATCCCGTCAACAGTTCGAATGTTATCCACCCGGGGGTATGGAGGTGTTTTATCCCCATGGCAAAATTCCTGCGGTAGACAGCTTGTTCCAACAGTCGCAGCTTGCGAAAACCCTGCGTCTAATGGCTAATGCTGAACAAGCCAGCCCTGGCAATCGTTTAGCCGGCATTAAAGCAGCACGGAACATGTTCTACGAAGGCGAAATCGCCCAGCGCATTGTCAACTTTTCTCAACAACTGGGTGGTTTACTCCAACTTGACGACCTCGCACCGTACCAAGCAACTCTGGAAGAGCCGCTCTCAACCACCTTCGCCGGTTATGATATCCTCACCCAATCCACCTGGACACAAGCGCCGGTTCTCCTACAAGCCTTGAATATGCTTGAGCAAATCGATTTACTTGCCTTAGGTCACAACTCCCCAGCCTACATACACACGCTTACCGAAGTTCTAAAGTTGGCCTTAGCAGACCGTGAACGCTATTATGGCGATCCCGACTTCTGCACGGTTCCGATCAGTGCTCTGCTGGCAAAAACTTATGCCGCAGAACGCGTACAGCTGATCACTGAGCAAGCTTATCCCGAGCTTCCGGAAGCCGGCATATTGAATGGCCACACGGCCCCACCTGCGGTTAATTTATCGCAGCAAGGCGCAGCCGACCCAAGCGCCCACCCGATGGCGGCGGAAGAGGGGACGACGCATATTGCCGTTATTGATGGTCACGGCAATATGGTCTGTATGACGCCAAGTGGCGGGGTATTTCGCAAATCAGCTTTCATACCGGAGCTCGGCTTTACCCTCAGTACACGCAGTGAAATGTTCTTTCTAGATACTTCCCATCCAAATGGCCTACAACCCGGCAAACGGCCCCGCACCACTCTGGTAAATTATTTTGTCTGTCGTGATGGCATCCCGGTGATGACGTTCGGATGCCCGGGCGGGGACGATCAAGCACAGGGCAATCTTCAGTTAATACTCAATGTCCTCGTATTTGGTATGAACCCGCAACAAGCCGTTGAAGCTCCCCGCTTCTCAACTCAAAGTGTAACCAACTCTTTTTACCCTCGACTCTACCAGCCCGGACAATTAAACCTAGAAGCCACCTTACCGGAGTCAACAGCCGCCGCATTATCTTCTAAAGGACATCGAATTGTTCGAGTCGGTGCTTGTGGCATTGGAGCGGTGATTACCCAACGCGACCCTGCAAGCGGCGTCTTGCAGGCCAGCGCCGATCCGCGACGCCCCACCTATGCAATCGGATGGTAAAAAAAGGAGTCCCGCATGGAAACGCGAGGCCATGCCACCATTGACCTTGACATGACCTTTCCGGTGGCAAACGTTATGTTCAACATTCAAATTCGGCCTGACGACGATCATCAGGCCAATAGCTTGCGAATCCAACTTAAGGCCGTTGAGGGCGAAAAAGAACCCCGCTTCAACCCAGAATCTTCCCAGGTTCTAGCTGATTTCATTGGCGGATTGTGTCGCTGGCTTGGCACCAAAGGCGTTACGGTAACGCACACTGAACAAGACATCTTTGGCCATTTCCGTCCACAATGTACGGTCCCACAAGTTCTGACAACGACCCAAGAACTCTGCGAAATGCTTGATGACAAGTTTGCCTTGTACCCACACTCAATCCTAGCTTGATGCCAACCACAAAGCATCCAATCGCCACGGTTTGACAGAAGGCTTGTGAGGAGAAATCGGCATGACATTTGAAGGCAAAACCGTTGCCATTACAGGGGCTGCTTCGGGAATTGGGCGTGCAACTGCATTAGCCTTCACCCAGCAAGGCGCCCGAGTCTCAATTTGTGACTTGAATACAGTCGGTCTGGCTGAAACGGCCCAGGCTATTCAACATCTAGGGGGCGATGTATTTCAGGTAGAGGTCGATGTATCAAACCATGCCCAGGCTAGCGACGCGATTGGCCATATCATCAAGACCCAAGGCCATCTGGATATTCTGGTCAATGCGGCAGGTATCAACCAATCCGGAGATTCAAGTAATGGTCCGGTAATCCGCATCAAGGAGTCCGATTGGGACAAAATTCTTGATGTCAATCTCCTTGGCACGATCTATTGTGCACAAGCTGCCGGGCAACATATGCGTGAACGGCGCAGAGGTTGTATGGTCAACATTGCCTCTATCGCTGGTGCGATACCTCGTCTTAATAATGCTGCCTATGGTGTATCAAAAGCAGGCGTCCGTATGTTTAGCAAATGCCTCGCACTAGAACTAGCCAGGTATGGCGTGCGGGTTAATGCAATTGCCCCAGGGCCAACCGACACCCCAATGCTTGGCGTTAGCGCAGGTGGAGAAGACGACCCTCAGCTGCGCGAGCGTCGGATTTCCGGCATGCCGGAAATTTTCAGGCTCGGTATTCCACTCGGCAAATTGGGCGTCCCTGAGGACGTCGCCACCGCCATCTGCTTCCTGGCCTCAGATGAAGCGAACCACATTACCGGGGTTATTTTAAATGTCGATGGCATGGCTCAACTCTCATAAGCCTTTGACCTCATGAAAGGTGCATCTATGACTTGCACTGCAAAAACGGTACTGATCACGGGCGCCGGGGCCGGCATCGGTCAAGCGGCAGCTGAATTGTTTGCTGGAAAAGGGGCTCGTGTGGCAGTTACCGATATTAACCTACAAAATGCCGAATCAACCGCCGCAAGTATCCGTCAATCCGGTGGCGACGCCACGGCATTTGAGCTTGATGTGAGTCAACGCAAGCGGATTGATCAAGCGGTAGATGCCGTCAAGAAAACGTACGGTCCAATTCAAATCCTGATTAATAATGCTGGAATTGCTCATGCGCCGATGCAGATTGTGGATGCTGATGAAGCCACCTGGCGGCGCATTTTATCGGTCAATCTCAAAAGCGTGATGCTGTGTTGCCAGGCTGTGGTGCCGCAAATGATCGAGTTGGGCGGTGGCCGAATTGTCAACACCGCCTCAACGGCGTCAAAAATCCCCCGCCTCGACATTGGCCCCTATTGTGTATCAAAAGCCGCAGTCCTGCATCTTACCCGGTGTTTGGCAATGGAGTTGGCGCAATATCAAATCACGGTTAATGCAATTGGCCCGGGCGCTACGGTGACAAATTTACGACAGCATTCAGGCGTTGTCGAACCCCCAGGTTCAGCGGAAAGCCGGCGTGAAGGACAATTGAAAGGCGACATGGAGATTTTCCGTACCGGGGTCCCATTGGGGCGTTTAGGTCAACCCATTGATCAAGCACAAGGAATCGTGTTTCTCGCCTCAGACGAAGCAAGTTACATTTCCGGACAATGTTTGTTTATTGATGGTCTGCAATCACAGTGTTAATCAACCACTTTAAAAGGGAGAGCAAAGGGATGAATGAGCTTCCAATCGCAGGATCGTACCGGCCAACCGTGATGGGCACCCATAGTATGGTCTCCTCCGGGCACTACCTAGCCTCATTAGCCGGCGAACGTATTTTGGCCCAAGGCGGCAATGCAGTGGATGCAGGCGTTGCAGCTGGTCTATGCCTTTCCGTGTTACAAACCGACCTGGTCAACTTTGGCGGTGTGGCCCCCATCGTCGTCTATCTTGCTGAACAAAATCAGGTCATTACCATCAGTGGCCTCGGACGCTGGCCGCAAGCCGCAAGTGTCGACTACTTCAAGCAGCACTGCGATAGCAGGATCCCCATTGGCGTATTGCGATGTATTACGCCTAGCGCACCTGACGCTTGGATTACCGCACTCGAACAATGCGGCACACTGAGTCTGGGGGTGGTGATGCAGGAAGCGATTCGACTAGCCGAAGAAGGTTTCCCAATGCATCCGTTGATGGCCTCCAACCTAGCCGACGCGGCCTCACAAATCGCCCAATGGGAAAGCAGCGCCGACATTTTTCTGCCAAACGGTCGCCCACCGCAGTCTGGCGAAGTTTTTGTCCAAAGTGATTTAGGCCGCACCATGCGCCGTTTGGTCGAAGCCGAAGCGCAAGCCCAGGGCGGTGGTCGTCAAGCTGGTTTGCAAGCTGCGCGCGAGGCGTTTTACCAAGGCGACATTGCGCACGAAATTGCTGCTTTTTACGCCTCGCAAGGCGGTCTTTTAACACTTGAAGATCTGGCAGCTTTTCGCGTCAAGATTGAGGAACCCGTGCACCTGAGCTTTCACGAGTACGACATTTATACCTGTGGTCCGTGGTGCCAAGGTCCTGTCTTTGCTCAAGCACTGAGCCTCCTGGCAGGTTACGATTTAAAAGCACTCGGCCACAACTCCTCTGCCTATGTCCACCTGTTGACTGAGGCGCTGAAGCTGTCCTTTGCTGACCGTGAACGTTATTATGGTGACCCTGACTTTGTTGAAGTTCCCATGCAAGCCATGCTCAGTCAAGATTACGCGCAAGCCCGACGCCTGTTAATTAATCCGGATCAAGCCATTGCGGGCCTCCCCCCGGCCGGCGACCCAGATCAGGGCAACGGCACCGACGCGGCCTGGGGACGCACGGACTTGGTTGAGGGGTCTATTGCAGCCGACACGCTTGATACCACCTATGTATGTGCGGTAGACGAACAAGGCAACGTGTTTTCAGCAACCCCAAGCGATAGCTGCCTAGGGGCGCCCGTTACCCCGGGAACAGGGTTGGTGGTTTCAACCCGCGGCTCGCAATCGTGGGCAGTCGAAGGTCACGCCAGCGCCATTGCGCCTGGTAAACGTCCGCGTCTAACGCCATGTCCGGCGCTCATATTCAAAAACGGTAAACCCTTTATGCCGCTCGGCACGCCAGGCGGCGATGTCCAATGCCAGGCCATGCTACAGGTTTTTCTCAATGTCGCTGTCTTCGGGATGCAGCCCCAGGCGGCGGTTGAAGCACCGCGTTTTGCAACCTACAGTTATCCAGGCTCATTTGAACCGCATGACTACCTACCCGACGAACTGCGTATCGAACGCCGACTGGCGACTGAGGTTGGCGATCATTTAGCTCGTAAAGGGCATAAGGTTGTCACCTGGTCGGATTGGAACTGGCGGGCTGGGGCCGTGTGCACCATCGCCATCGATCATGATAGCGGTGTACTGGCGGCAGGTGCCGATCCTCGTCGCATGAGCTACGCCATCGGATGGTAGTTGGTCGAAAAAATCCCCTGCCGGATTGACAGGGCAATTGCCGTATGCATGACGAGCAAAGCCGTGCCGAAGGTCAGGATCGCTTCTAGTGGAACATAGAATATCAAAGCGCCTGGCGGCTGCTTGCCGAAGCTGCTCGCAGCTGGGCGTAGCCAGGCAACGCCCAGCCTGGATATGCTGACAGACCTTCTGAAGCGTGATGCTATCGACTCTGGTACGCATCCATAAGAGTCATACGGGAGGTGAAGATCACGTGCGCAGACGCCTGACGGTCATTCCGCCATGTGGGGCTATCGAAACGCGGGGAGGGAGAAACGCCATGAGACTCAAAGGTAAGATTGGGCTGGTGACCGCCGCCGGCTCGGGAATGGGACGCGCAGGGGCCCTGCGGTTTGCGCAGGAAGGAGCAGCGGTCGGTCATCATCACGACCAAGACTGCGGTTCCGGAACTGCGAGCCCAGAATGGCGGGGTGCTCCTGTTCACGTCCTCGGTATCGGGTCTTGCGGGATCGCGGATGAGTCTGGTCTATTCCGCGGCCAAATTCGCCGTCAATGGATTCATGAAGGCGCTTGCCCTGCGGCTTGCGCCTGACAACATCCGGGGCAATTCCATCTGTCCCGGTCCGATCGACACTCCCATGCTGCGTGTGTTCGTGAAGCGCCCGGATCAGCAGGTCACCGACGATATCGACGTGGAAGCACTAATCCATCAACGGCAAACGCGCGTGCCCATGGGTCGTCCTGGCAAACCGGAAGAAATCGCCAACGCGGCACTGTTCCTGCTGTCGGACGAACCCTCCTTCGTAACCGGTGTGGCGTTTCCCGTCGACGGCGGGGCAACCGCTGGGTGTGGGGGGGGGGAAAAGG
>JAPULM010000494.1 GCA_027294925.1 bacterium | reverse complement strand
GAGGCCAATAGCCAGGACCACTTTCATGGAGCCGGCGATGCCGGCGGTCGGGGTAAACACGACCATCAGGAAGATAGCCAGAAGAAAGACGGGAAAGGACAGAATGACGTCCATGATCCGCATAATGATCGTATCGGCTTTCCCCCCGTAATACGCCGCGATGACCCCCAACGGTATCCCGAAAAAAAAGGCCAACAGCACTGAGGATAGTCCTACTGCCAGCGAAATACGGCTGCCATGGATAAGACGGCTGAACATATCGCGGCCGAGCTGGTCGGTACCCGTCAGGTGTTTGCTATTGGGCAGTTGAAAGGCTTCGTCAGGCGAGATGGAAATTGGGCTGTAGGGCGCCAGCACGTCGGCAAAGGTTGCCACCAGAATCAGCAGAATGACAATACCCAGGCCGAACAGGGCGGTCTTGCTGCGCTGGAGCCGGCGCGAGGTTTGAGCAAAAAGCGATTCCGACCGCACGCGCGGCAGGACGAGCTGCGCGACCGGCTCGGCAACGACGCCTAACGCCTGATTTCTCATAACGGAGACTCTCCCTACTTGGCTCACATACACATGCTAGGTGTAGCGGATGCGCGGGTCGAGAAACGAATACATGAGGTCGACCAGAAAGTTGACCAAGACAAAACAGACAGCCACGAGCAGGATAAAACCCTGCACTTGCTGATATTCTCGCCCGATAATAGCGTTGATGCCATAGGTTCCCAGGCCGGGGATGGCGAACAGCGTCTCCACCACGATGGCGCCACCGATGAGAAAACCAACTTGCAGCCCCATGATGGTGAGCGTAGGGATGAGCGCATTTTTCAGGGCGTGCTTGAGCATGATGAATTTCTCCGTCAGGCCCTTGGCGCGCGCCGTGGTGACATACTCCATACGGATGATTTCCAGCATACTGGCGCGCAACAGGCGCGTCAAGATGGCGGCGCGTCCCACCCCCAGGGCAATGGCCGGCATAATCACGTGTTTTAAGTTGCCCCATAGGCTCGCTTCACAGACTATCGTAGCGCATGTCCCAGGAAAATACACCCAGCCCGAGCTGGGAAGAAACCCTTTGAGGAAGATGGAAAAGAACAGCAGCAACAACACACCCAGAAAGAAATCCGGGACGGAAATGCCCATCAGGGCGGTGGACATGGCGGTGTAATCCCGCCAGGTATTCTGCCGTATGGCGGCGATAATCCCCGCCGGGATGGCAATGACCAACGCCACCACCATGGCCAGGATGATCAATTCCGCCGTGACCGGAAGACGGATCAGGACATCCTGGATCACCGGGCGGCCGCTGACGATGGCCTCGCCCCAATTCCCCTGCACGATCTTTCCAAGCCAGATGCCGTATTGCACGAAGATCGGTTTGTTCAGGCCGTATTCCTCGCGGAGGATTTCAGCATCCTCTTCGTCGTAGGCGTCACCTAGCAGAGCAATGATCGGATCACCTGGAATCGCCTTCATCATGAAGAAAACCACCAGGGTAATCACCAGAATAGTCGGGATCACCTGCAGGAGACGCTTGAGAATGTATTCCCGCATCCGAGACACCTCGACCGGGCAGGACGACCACCACGCTGAGTAGCAGTCGTCCTGCCCTCTAGATTCAATTACTTATCTATCGAGCCAGACGTTTTCGTAATGCACTTCAAATTCCGCCCCGAACGTATAACCTTTCATCCACGATTGTGCGATCTGAAAGAAAGGCGAGCCCGAGACCGCCGCCCAGTATTGGTTGTCGACGACATACTCCTGGAGTTCCTTGGCGATGGCCGTGCGCTTCACCGCATCCAGCTCTTGTGCATAGCGCTCGTAGAGCTTATTCACCTTCATATCGGTGTGACGCGAGAAATTCCACGCGGCGCCAGCCGTCGACAGGTAGGCGTTGCTGTCCAGCGTTAACAGGGACAGCAAGTCTTCGATGGTCATGTCCCAGGGCCCGTCTTTGAGCCCGATGTTCATCCAGGTGACCTTGTCCACCAACTTGATGTTGACGGTGACGCCAATACGGGACATCTGCTCCTTGATGACCGTGGCGATGATGTTGAACACCGCCTTTTCGGTGTCGGTAATGATCTCAAAGGTCAGCGGATTGCTCGGACCATAGCCGGCTTCGGCCAGCAACGCTTTCGCCTTGGCTTTGTCGTGCGGACACCGGTAATTGACGTTCACCGTATCCAGGGTTCCGGGCGGATTCATACCGATCCACGGCGTAGCCTTGCCCCTGAAGGCAATCTTGACAATTTCCTCCCGGTCCATACCATAGCAGGACACCGCTCGGCGTACCCGGAGGTCACCAAAGATCGGATGGGGCTTGCGATTCTTGGACAGCTTCTTGCCGTCAGCGGGGATCGTAATCTTCATCGACGCCACCAGCGGCGTGGTCTCCGGGCCGGTCAGGATCTGCGCGTCGGGATTCTGCTTTTTGATGGTGTCCACGTGTTCCGGGGTGAAGGAGGCGATAAAGTCGACCTCGCCCGCCTTGAAGGCCGCCATCTGGGTGATGGGGTCTTTCATGACCCGGATGTGCACGCGGTCCACATAGGGTTTGCCCTCTTGGTAGTAGTTTTCGAAGCGGTCCATGATGAAGTGGTCATTCGGCACCCACTCGACAAACTTGAACGGACCACAGCCTACCACGGCGCCCGGGGCGCCTCGTTTGCGCTCCTTGAGGCTGAACTTTGCCGTCGCCGTGGGTGAGTAGAGCACCAGCCCGGTACGATAGCCGGCCAGCATATGCAGGAAAAACACGTTCGGGTGCTTCATGTTCATCTGGACGGTCAGCGCATCGACCACTTCCACACTCTTCACCGCGGCATAAAAACGCCGCATGCCGGACTTGGTTTCGGGATCCATGAGGTGATCGATGCTGAACTTCACCGCCGCCGCATCCACGTTGGTGCCGTCGTGGAACATCACCCCGTCGCGGAGCTTGAAGGTATAGGTCAACCCATCGTCCGAAACCGACCAGGACGTCGCCACATCGCCCACGAATTGCCCGTCCGGCGTGACGTTGATCAGACCACAGCCAATGTTCATCGCCACCCACATCATTTCGTAGCCGGGGGCGGTGTGATAGTCATGGTGCGAGATTTTGTTCCCATAGACGACGCGCAAGGTGCCGCCACGCTTTTCTCCTGCCGCCATCACCGAACCTGATACCAGCAGCATCAGACTCAGGACAGCAATAACTCCAAACAACAGACCTCTGCGATGCATACGCTTCCTCCATCTGTGAGCGTGCCACTAAGGCACGATTCCCTTAAAATAAGTCTCCTTACAGGTGTGTGTGACATCGGGTAAGGAGTGATTGGGTATTCTACAGAAAGAAAACGTCGATGCAAGAAGAAAATTCATCGTCACGGAGAAAAGTAGGGATTGTGTCCGAGGCAAGCCCGCGTTGCGAGTTTGACATCAGCATAGCCCTATGGTATGTTGCGCGCACTAAATCTCGGTTTCGATACCAGTGGCCGTTCATGCTTCCGAAGCCGTTTTGTGGGCCAGAGGACCAGGGGGAGTTGTAATGAAAGAATACCTGATTAAGCGTATTCTTATGATCATTCCAACCGTGCTCGCCATCACGGTGGTCGTGTTTTTGGCCATGCGCCTGATCCCGGGCGATCCTATCGACTTTATCCTCGCCGAAGACTATAGTGAAGAAACCCGTGCAATAATCTGGCGTGAATACGGGCTCGACAAACCCATGCACGTCCAGTACTTCAAATGGGTGTGGCAGATGGTGCAAGGCAATTGGGGGGAGTCCATTCTGACCGACCGCCCCGTCTTACCCGACATCCTCATGAAACTCCCGGTGAGCCTCGAGCTCATTGTGGTATCGATGTTCATTTCGGTTGTCATTGCGGTTCCCGCCGGGATCATTTCGTCCACCAAACCGTATTCAGCCCGAGACTATACGGCCATGACCACGGCGATGATGGGGGCCTCAATACCCGACTTCTATGTCGGCATTCTCTTGATCTTGTTGTTTTCTCACACTCTTGAATGGTTACCGGTCAACGGCTTTGTGAAGCTTTCCGATGGCTTGTGGCCAAACATCAGTCATATTATTTTGCCGGCAAGCGCTCTGGGATTCGCCCGCGCCGCCATCATCACGCGTCTGGTGCGTGGCAGTATGCTCGAGGTGCTGAAGCTAGACTATGTCACCACCGCTCGTGCCAAAGGGGTGAAAGAACGTTGGGTCATTCTCAAGCATGCGCCGCCGTTGATTCCGACCGTCACCGTGCTGGGCCTGCAAGTCGGGTTCATCATCGGCGGCGCTATTGTGGTCGAAACGTTGTTTACCATTCCAGGGCTAGGACAATTTGGTATCGACGCCATTAGTGGCCGGGACTATCCTCAGGTGCAAGCCTTCATTTTGGTCACGGCCATGGTCTTTGTGGTGTCGAATCTGGCTGTCGATGTTCTCTACGCGGTGCTCGATCCGCGTATTAGCTATGGCAAGGAAGTGGCTTAATACATGAAGAGATGGAGAAAGACGTATGAACGCGGGCAAAACTGCGACGGTTGCTACGTACGTTAGTGATCCGTCTGAGGTAGAATTCAGTACGCGTTCGATGCTGGCTATCACGTATCAGCGGCTGAAACGCAGTAAAAGCGCCATGGCGGGTCTTTTCTTGGTGGCAATGCTCCTGCTTGTCGCGGCGCTCGCCGACGTCATTGCCCCGGCGGACCCGGCCCATATTTTCCCTGATACCTCCATGCAATTCCCCACCTGGAAACACCTCATGGGAACCGACCAGATCGGACGCGACGTCTTTAGTCGCGTGGTCTATGGCACGCGCATCTCGATCATGATCGGTTTTACCTCGCTCATCCTGGCCATGTTGGTTGGCGTACCGCTGGGTATTACCTCGGGCTACTATGGTGGACTGTTTGACTTTATCGTGCAGCGCATCATGGATGTGATCCAGTCGTTTCCCATCTTCTTGTTGGCGATCATTGCAGTGGTTGCGTTGCGTGATGTTATCCCACCAACCTTTACCGTGGTCATTGCCTTGGGCATTGTCCGGGTGCCGATCTATGGGCGTATTGTCCGTGGCAGCGTGCTCGCGGTGAAAAAAAACGACTACGTCGAGGCGGTGCGCGCCCTGGCCTTGAAAGACCGGCGTATTATGTTCCGCCACTTACTGCCCAATTGTATGGCACCGCTGATTGTTACGGGGACTCTCTCCATGGGTACCGCGATTATCGTTGAAGCGTCCCTAGGCTTCCTCGGCCTGGGTACGCAGCCGCCCACGCCGAGCTGGGGCTACGACTTGAAATCCAGTGTGCCCCTGATCCAGATCAATCCCTGGCTGTCGATTTTCCCCGGCATGGCCATCCTGCTTACGGTCTTAGGCTTTAATCTCTTTGGCGACGGATTGCGAGATGCCCTCGACCCGCGTCTGAAGCAGTAGAATCTTGTGTCCTGCCACCTGCCTACCTTGGCCACCTGTATGAGTATATATAAGTAGAGGCACGGCCTGCCGTGCCTCTACTCAGGTCTGTCTCTTCCTCGCTAGCGATCCAGCCAGACGGTTTCGAACTGCACCTTAAAATGGTCGCGATATATGTAGCCCTTGACGTCATTCTGCAGGGCAACGGGCAGCGGCGAGCCAGTCAGGTTTCCCCAGTACATCTGCTCGGCCACGTACCGTTGGAGATCGTGCCCGATTTTCTCGCGCTTCATCGGATCTATCTCCCGACGAAACTGGGCAAACATATCATCGACCTTGGTGTCGAGGATGTTGGCGC
>JAPULM010000493.1 GCA_027294925.1 bacterium | reverse complement strand
CGGGAGACAGCACTTGGAGAACACTTTTCAACACCGCGGCATCATAAGCACCTGGTATAGGGCCGCTCACCACATCCGCCGCAAGAACGGTGATACGGTCAGTCAAGCCTTCCTCGTCCACGATTTTTTGCGTAATCGGCGTCACCTGAGGCAGGTCAACCACCGTTGCCTGGAGATGGGGACACCTGAGGCAGCACCTAAACTCATCCTGATTGGCATGTCCAGACTGTGCATTGCCCTGCTACGCCTTGCTACGAGCCGCTGTGGCAAGCAGTCCACGACACACAGCGATCCATTCCGATTTACCTGCAAACGCCTACCTAACGCTATTAATGGGAGCGTACGAACGCCCACAACTCCGGCTCGGGGCTCAACCTCCGGTTGCGATGGCCCTTTCCGGTGGTATCCTCGACGAGTAACACATCACCGGCTCGGATGATGCGCTTGGCGCCATCACTGACTTCGATTTCCGTTCTCGCCGGCCAGAAACAGGACATACTGGCGCTGCGGCGCGGGGTGCCAATCACCGAGAGACGGCACATCGCCCTGCGGGCCAGCTTCCTTAAACGCCAGACCATAAGCGTCGATCACCCGCGTAAAATCGGCGTTGATGCGGTGTTCGACACCGGGTTCCTCGATCTCATCAAAATGTGATTCTGCCGTCTTCATCGGCAAATATGCGAATAATTTTCATCAGTTACGCTTTCAGCTAGAGTCAACCCCGTTGCAATTATTCTAAAACGCCACTCGTTAGCGCGGCCGAGCCTATGTTACTTTTCTACCGTTGCCACGGCCTGGCGCGCAGCCTCTAGGTAGGCGGTGCTGCTCTGCTGTAACAGACGGCCCACGGTGCTATGGAAATACTGCACCCCAAGGCCCAAGAACTTCGGGATGAGCGTATCTGGGCAACTGCACCCAGCAATGCGCCCAGCCTCGGTGATGGTCTTGACGCCACGCTCTACCATTTTCTGCACTTCCGGGTGCGCCTGCTGGCCGGTGTAGCCCATCGACTGCGACAGGTCACCAGAGCCAATGAAATACACATCAACCCCCGGTACCTCGACCATTTCCGGCAAGCTTTCAATGGCCTCGACCTCTTCAATCATGATGCACACCAGGGTCTGCCGGTTGGCCTCTTTGGCATACGCGTCAGTGTTGCCCTCAAAGCCATAGCGTGCCGGGCGACCGCCGCTAAATAGACCCCGATGCCCTTGCGGACCGTACTTCACGGCATCGACGACGGCGCGGGCTTCATCCGCTGTGTTGACGTGGGGAACCTGCACACCCCAGGCGCCTCGATCCAGGAACGGGGTGATCAGTTCCGGCTTGATCCCCACTGGGCGCACAATAGGCGCCGCGCCACTCAACTCGGCCGCTGCAATACAGCTTTCGGCGCTGTCTACCGTGATCGAGCCGTGCTCGTTGTCCAGGAGAATCCAATCAAACCCCAGATAACCCAACATCTCCACTACTGGCGGCGACGGGAAGGTGCACATGACGCCAAAAGCTGCTTTCCCGGCGTAAAGTTGTTGTTTCAGAGTATTCTCACGCATGTTTGTTCCTCAATGCTGTATGTTTAGTGCGTAACTTCGCCTGAGGTCATCTCAAGGTTTCCGCGTACCGCCGCGTTCTCCCATTACCTACTTTTGTGACAAACTGCGAAGCCAGGTGATCGCCTGTCCCGGGAGACAGGTACGATTCTCACGGGTCACCTCCCAGCGTTCAACGTCAGCACGTTGCTTAACGTCTGAAATGAATCCGCCACCTTTCTTGGCGACTATCGCTATCACTGGCTGATTTGCATCCAAGATGGTTTGCACGGCGGTGATAAACTTGGGTGAGAAGCACTCCATTTTTCCAATCTCGTCGATCAGATAGACATCTGCATGCCTATTCAACGACAGAGCAGAGTCAACCACTGCCTCAAAGGTCGAAATATCAACACAATACTTGCTGACGCGGTATGGCGTATGAAAGTCAACATGCGCCAGAATAACCCTGTGTTCGCCAAAGGTCACCAGACGGAACCCTTGACGTTGTCCGCCTTCGCGAATCTCCTCTGTGTAGAAGCCGCGTATGTGCCAGTCTGGTAAGCAGGATGCCACAGTACGAACAACCGTCGTCTTGCCAACGCCAGGATTTCCTGTCAGTATGTTTCATCGAACACACCCAAGTGGACCCGATGACGCCCTATGCCCTGCGGACGAACCTGTGATAACCGTAGAAAACGTCGCTTAATTAATCATCACATCCGTAGCCGCAGTGTACCACAGTCAACGACTGGGAAAGAGTGAGCAAGAGTCATTGATCTCAAAAGCCTTTTTTTGCTGCCGGGTGAGTGTTTCCTATGCCTCCCCCTATAGAGTATTCACAAGATGAGGTTAAAGACGCGACAATAGCCCAGTGTGCGCTTTAGATCTCGCTTGGACACGGAGAGGTGCAGTAAGATACATACCTCGAACTCTGGTGCGAGAGCATCACATTGCCTTAGAGAGTACAAGAGGTGAGGATTTTTGCAAAACTCGCCACCCGTTACAACTGTCATAAAAACGAGAGGAACGGACATGCCTATCAGCGGAACCATGAATACCGACCCTAGCCTCGCCTTTGTCGGCTGTGAGATCAGCGCCGGCGACAGTGCCGGGCTGGGGGGCGGCGGTTCGAGCCATGCGCATACACAGGGCCGCCGCGAGGTCGTCGTGAGCGGCAAGCGGGTCAAGACCATTGACGTGCATGCGCATTGCATCGTCCCGGATGCGGCGAAGCTGATTCATCACTCGCTCGAAGCGCCGGGTCTCCTGTGGGCCAATATCGGCGACCGTCTGGCGCAGATGGATCAAACGGGCGTCGATGTCGAGGCGCTCAGCATCAATCCATACTGGTACCGGGCCGAGCGCGATGCCGTCGCCGAATTGATCCGGGTCCAGAACGAGGCCCTAGTCGAGTTCTGCGCCTCGCAGCCGGATCGGTTCGTCGCCTTTGCGACCGCGGCTTTGCAATATCCCGACCTCGCCGCCGAACAGGTCGAGCACGCGGTCAAGACGCTCGGTTTCCGCGGCATCGGCGTGGCCGGCAGCGTCGCCGGGGAGGACCTCGCCAACCCGAAATTCCACCCGTTCTGGGCCAAATGCGAAGAGTTGGACGTGCTCGTCTTCATGCACCCGCTCGGCACCCGTGAATTGGAACCGAGCGGTCGGCTGGCCGGGAATGGTCTCCTGACGAACACGATCGGCAACCCGCTCGAAACCACGATCGCCTTGTCACATCTGATCTTCGAAGGGACGCTCGACCGCTTCCCGGGCCTCAAGATCTGCGCCGCGCACGCCGGCGGCTACCTGCCGTCCTACGCCGGGCGCTTCGACCGGGGCTGCGCGGTGCGCCCCGACCTCTGTCCCGGCGGCGCGCACGGGGGAATCGAGAGGAGCCCGTCCGACTACATGCGGCAGCTCTACTACGACACCATGGTGTTCCGGCCCGAGGGCGTGCGCCACCTGGTCGCCGAGGTCGGCGCCGGCCAGCTGATGGTCGGCACCGACTATCCCTACCCCTGGACCGAGCGGGCGATCGAGCTGATCCTGGAGACCCCGGAGCTGAGCGAGGAAGACCGCATCGC
>JAPULM010000492.1 GCA_027294925.1 bacterium | reverse complement strand
AGCGCACGCCGCCGACGAAGTGAGAAAGCAGGGCGGTCAAAACGGTGATCATCAGCCACAATGCAGCAACGAAAGATTGAATGTGCGCTGATCGGACCATGCACCGTTGGCGGTGATGCTCTCGATCATATTCCAAATCTGCCAAATCGTCCCAGAGGCGAAAGGCCAGGATGAACAGGGCGCTGGCTAGGGCCAGCCATGGCAGATCGGATAATGGCTCGGCGGCGGTGAACAGCAGACCGACAAGCAGAAGCAGCCACATCATTCCGACGCGCATCTTCAGGATGCGCTCGTCAAGATAGCGGTATCCTTCATTCACAAACAAATTGGACGCACCCCTTGTCGCCGTCAACGAACAGAAAATCTCCATCGCCTATCAGCCGCGTGGCGTCGCGCACACCAATCACGGCCGGAATTCCATACTCGCGTGCGATGATGGCGCCGTGGGAAAGCATGCCGCCCCGCTCTATCACCAACCCCTGGACCATGAAAAACACCGACGCCCAGCCGGGATCTGTCTGGCGGGTCACCAGTATCTGGTCCTCGCATATCCGATCTATCTCAGTAACATTCAGCACGACGGCGGCATTGCCTCGGGCACGCCCGCCGCAGGCGGCGACGCCGGTGAGCATTTCCGTCGACGTCGCGGCTTCCTGGCTCTCCGTGGCGATCCCGGCGCTCCAGGTTTCACCCTCGGGCAAGGCAAAGCTGTCCGGCGGGCTCCAGGTCCTGCAGGCGGAGATCTCGGCTCTCCGGTCTCGCACTCTCTGGCACGCACCCCCGGTTCGGGTTTCTGTCCCTTCTGCCAGCGAGATCGCCTCTTCCATGCTCAGATACAGGACATCATCCGGCTGGCTCAGAAGACCCTTCGCGACCAGCAATTGGCCCAGCGACAGGGCCACATGGCGCAACCGGGTATAGAGCAGGGCCTGTTTCATGCGGGCCCGCTCACGCAGGAGGATAGAACCTTGGGTGGCCCGAAGGATCAGGCCAAATATGGCGCCGCGCCAGGGACCAAGGCGCCGCCGCGCCTGTCGGGTGGCTGAGGCGCGCGCCGCCGCCTGACGTCGACTGACCTCCGCCGGGCCTTCCCCGCCCATCGCCACATAGGTTTTCAGCAAACGCAGGACAGGCAGCGGGTCTTCATGGGGGGTGGGACGGGACAGCATGAGTTCGCCAGAAGATCGAAATCCCCACGTGTCGATATAAGTGCTCAAGGCGTTATGGAACGTGGGATGCTGTCCTTCATGCAAACGTTCGAGCACTGTCTCTGCCGAGGACTCTGAAATCAGGGCGGATAGCGCATTGTCCCGGCGCACTTCGCGGGACAAATCCCAGAGCCGCTCGACCGGCTCCGCGCTGGCTAGGCCGGGCAACCCCTTCAACAGGTCGTTGGCGTCTACACCGGCCTGGCCGCGCAACAGGGCCGTGAGGACGCCATAACAGACCATGGCCGCCGTATCCGCAAGGGCAGCGCCAGTCCAACGCTCCAAGCGTATCTCCAGAAATGCCCGCATCAGATCGACCAGTTGCTGCAAGCTGAGGGCTGCAAGCGCGTTTGGCTCACTGGTGCTGGCAAAGGCGTCGACCCTCTGCTCAAAGGCCCTCAATCCGCGCTGCACATGGAGATAGCACCACGCGACTCGCACCGACACCCAGAGTATCTCCGGCACCTGGACCATCCTGCTCCGGGGATTCCGCTTCGGCGCAGGGAATTCTTGGGCGCCGGTGAACTGGTTGAAGTATCGGGCCAATAAAGGACCGCCCGGGGCCAGATGCAGCACCGTGTGGATATTGCTGAGGTTGTAGTAAAGCCGCCCGCCATGGCAGCCCACCAAGTTGTCCAGAGCCTGCCCCATGGCGGCCAGACGCCTTTCCGAAATTCCAAACGCCACACCGAGGCCCCGGAAATATGCAGCGTAGCCCTGGCCAACGAAGCTGCGCAACAGGGGGCAAATGGGTTCCGGAAAGTTTTCTGCGATGTTGGCGTTGGTCCAGACCACATCGTCAGGGGAGCCGGCCGAGGCGGTGATGGGTCTTGCCTGCAGGACATAAAGCTGCCCGACTTGATCCACGCTCCACTCTACGTCCTGAGGGCATTGGAAGATTTTTTCGAGTTTCAGCGCCAGCTGGCACAGAGTAGCTCGAGCTTCCGCGGATGCCGGGTTCCAGGCCACCGGATCGTCGGGGATGGCCTCTTCCACAAAGGAGCGATCCTGTCGGTGAATACGAAGGCGGCCCGGCGACACCTGTCCGGACACCAGCCGTTCCCCGAGGCCGGCGCAATACTCCACCAGCAACTCCTCGCCCGCCGCGTTACGCGGGTCGCGGGTGAACATCACGCCGGACACGACCGCCTCGACCTGCCGCTGGATGATCACCGCCATTCCTTGAGGATGACGCTCGCAGTATAGCGAGTATGAAACCGCCCGTTCGCCGAACAAAGATGCCCACACCGTGCACACGGCGCGCGCGACCGCTTCGACGGAACGGCAGCCCAGGACGCTGTCGAACTGTCCTGCAAAGGAAGCATCCGCCTGATCTTCACCATGCGCGGAACTTCGCACTGCGTAAGTTACGCCCGGTTCGAGTTCGGCCGCCAGGGCATCCATCAACTCCGGTGGCGGCCGGCTTTCCAGGATGGATCGGCGCAGCCACTCCGCTTCAGCACGCAGGTCCTCTTCCCCAACCTCCGCCGCGTTCAGAGCCGACAAGAACGTTGCCGCGCGGTCCGCCAGTCCCAGGCGCTTCAGATGCCCCCACAGCACCTCCATTCCCAGCACCGTCCCGGGCGCCGTCGTCACCCCGGCGTTGAGAAGCCGAGCGAGGTTCATCGCCTTGGCACCGTGGCACGCCTCCACGGTTGCCCGCTCCAGCGATATCAGGGCAACCTTCTTCACAGGGAGCGCGCCTTGAGCCCGAGGCCATGCATGATGATGCTGAACAACGCATGCAAAACGGGGCCGAGAACAAGCACCCAGATCCAGGTCGCCAAGGGAACTGGAACGAGCAGGCTCAGGACGGCCAGGACGCCCACGACGGAGTCATAGCGATCCAACAGTATGGATACTGGCCTCAGCCACGACTGAGCAGGGGGCTGACCCGGGGCGATGCCGAGCTGGCGCTTGAGGAACGAGTTGGGCAGTTCCGCCATCATGAATATCAGTCCGCAGACCAGCCCCAGACCCGCGAATTGCCACGCCGTCAGAGGCCATAGCCCGGAAACGAGCGCGTTCGGCATCAGGTCGCGACTCGCAGCCAGCAGCATGAAGGTCAGCGCGGTCACCGGAGGCAGCACCAGAAAGCCGCACACTCGCTTGTTGTCGCCGAACAGGCGCCGGCCGCGGAACTTGCGGCCACCGTCAACCGGCCAAGCAAACCGCCGCGACAGGTTGCTCCGCAACCAGAAAACATGGACCGCCCCCGACGCGCTCATGGCGACCAACAGGAAGGCCGCCTGTGAGATCCCCACCTGGATCAAAATTCATCCTTCGACACGTGCTGGCCGCCGAAAAGAAAACGGGTGCCGGACATCGCCTTCACTTCCCGCAGCCAGGTCAGGATTCCTATCTCGTTCGGTGGATCGTAGGGAATGCGCCGCAACAGGTAGCTCGGCACCGCTGGATAGAGGTGATGCAGCTCGTGAGCGTCAAAATGCAAAAGCAGCCAGGACAACCAATCAGGCAGGCGCAGCGAGCGGGTGAACTGCGCCTGTTCCTGGGGTGGATATGGCCGCACCGCCCCACCTTCGCTGAGATTGCTCGGCATACCGGTATGCTGGCTCAGGAGCAGGAGATCCTGGGCCATCAACGCCAGAAACAGCCCCGGACCCACCAATATCAGCGCTTCGGGCAATCCGATCCACGCCGTCAACAACATGTAGCACAAGAGCTGCGCGGTTGCTGCCAACCGCAGCGGCAATAACGCAGCGGATGACCCAAGAAATTGCCCGATACGGCCAATGCGCCAGTAGTTCTGAACCCGATACACCACCGAAAACAGCGGCAGCCAGAATCGCCAAGCTCCGTCGATGATGACAGACTCGATTCGGGACAATTGGCGCGGCACAAGTGACGCTGTGGTCGAGTCCAGATCTTGCCAGCCCGTGTAACGATGATGCCGAGCGTGGACCGGGCGCCAGGTCGCGTAAGGAATCAGGGCCAGGAATCCGGCCAGCTGCCCAAACGTGTAATTGAGCCAGCGTTGCCGGAAGAGCGTGAGATGGCCGGCTTCGTGCAGCAACACGAAAGCGTGGGTGAAGCCCAGCGCCAGCAACACCTGGCCTCCAATATAAAGAACCGGATGGGACCCGTCGGACGCAAGCGCCAAGCCGCCGCCGATCAGCAGCACGTTGATGGCGACATGTAGCCAGGCAAGGCGGTTGCTCGGTCGAAGGCGGCGGTAGGCGGAGGGACTGGGCGGTTGCATCGTGAGGCCTCAGAGACTGACGGAGAATTGCAGGTAACGCTCAACCCAGTGCGCGATCAGGCCGGCGGCCAACAACGGCAGGATGACGTAAAACATGCCCCGGGGCTTCGGAACCGGGACATTGATGACGAACAGCAGCCCAACCACGGCAAGCGCCAAACCTAGCAGCAGGTGAAAATCCGCGGTTGCCATGCCATCGCGCGCCAGGAACAACAGCGGTAAAATCAACGCGATGTATGTGACCGGCAGACCGCGATGATGAGTAGACTGATCAACCCCCAACGCGCTCAGTGTACTGAAGTGAGAAAGTCGCAGAACCCCCGCCAGTACAAACCAGGCGACGCCCAACACCACTGGCCATGATGTCGGACCGAGGGACAACGCGAACACCACGGGCGCGGCGATGAAGGCCACCGCGTCCACTGTGGTATCCAGCTGAACCCCGAATTCCTTTTCGTACTCGCCCAGTCGCAGCCTGCGCGCCACGACCCCATCGAACAAATCCGCCAAGCCGGCGAGGATCAGGCACACCAAAGCCAACTCAACGGTGCCCCGGACAGAAAAGATCATGGTGCCTACGGCGGCAAAGACACCGGCAAGAGAAAGCAGACAGGCAGGATTGTAGGCGCCCAGGATTTTCCTGTTCACCTGATTGTCCTCTGTCAGATAATCTGAGCTCATTGATGCGATGACCTTTAGGAGGACCGTGTCCGTACTGCATATTGTGCCTCTATCTGATTAAACCACAACATCCACGTGGCGTTCAACCTCAAATAGCGCAAAAAGGTGCTTTTTCGTAAAAACATAAAGAAGCCCCCGCCGATCTGGCAAAGGCTCATTGTGGGTGGTGCGCGATTTACGCACCCGCTGTCGTACCGTGAACGGATCCACCTACCCGCAGCGCAAAACAGTCTCACCAGGACCACCCGGCCAGACCGCATCGGCCGGCAGCGGATTCGCGCCCTGCCGCTCCGCCCTGTACGCTGATTTTATA
>JAPULM010000491.1 GCA_027294925.1 bacterium | reverse complement strand
GCATAGGTGTCGAGAAAATCCGCCTCAGCTGTTAGCTTCTTGGCATCGATTCCGGCGAGCAGGTTGGCGATCTTGTATCCAGCCGCCCGCAGTTGCTTCGTCTTGTCATGCCATTCCCCGTGCTGGTGGCCACCGCCTCGCTCAGCGCAGGGGTAGGGTTTGGGCGGATGCACCGTACCATCCTTACAGAACCAGCGTAGACGTTTGAACGGACCGCGCGGTGCCTGCTTCATCTCGACAATCCATGCACGACCCGTGTCAATTGAGACTGTGGCACCGGTTGCGTGGATAGACACCAAGATAACGCTGAAGCCAAGCGCTATGATGACGGACAGCAGTCGATGCATAAACAAATCCTTCTAGGCCATCGTGCCTGTGCGGTCATTGCGGCACGCCGTACGAGGCAGAGAGTCGAATCTTGTAATTTCCCCTACTCTCATCGTAATCGAGCGTCATCAACTGTTTCGACTCTGCATCCTTGAGAAGATCAGAGAAGGCCCGATAGCCGTAATAGCCTTCGTTGAAGCCAGGATAGACGCGTTTGATGGTCTGTTTCACTAACGAGCCCCATAAGGGATCGTAGTCAAGTTCTAGCGCCCGCACGATTTCGAGAAGACGATCCATAGCCTCTTGTTTCTTATCCGTTTTCTTGCCCCCCCGTTGCGGAACCTGGCGGGTCTTTTGCGCCTCCCGCATGAGATCATCGTAATAAATGAATTCATCGCAATTGGCGATGAGCAGGTCCGAGGTGGAACTTTTGACACCGCAGCCGATAACGCGCTTATCATTCTCCTTGAGCTTAGAGACCAATGGTGAAAAATCGCTATCCCCGGAGAGCAGCGCAAAAATGTCGATGTGCTGTTTGGCATAACACAGATCGATGGCGTCCACCACCATATGGATGTCGGCACTGTTTTTACCGCTTACTTTGCTCTGCGGAATATCAACCATCTCGATGCCCTGCGCATGGAACTCGCGCACGGCTTTCCGATATTGGCTCCAATCACAGTAGGCCCGCTTGTAAACAATACGCCCCTTCTCGAGCAAACGCTTGAGGACAAGCTCGATCCTGAACTGGCCCCCTTTCATGTCACGGACGCCAAGGGCCAGGTTCTCGAAGTCCACAAACACGGCAATCAGAGGTTCATCTGACATGGGTTCTCCAGGTTCGACTATACACCCAATCCGGTCGTGTCCAATACCAAAAGGTTCACACCCTTTTTACGGTATATGGTATAGGGTAGAGGTGGCAAGAAGCAAGCTTACATCGCGTCACTTGTCATCAAGTCGTGCTTGTTTTCGGACCAAATTCAAGTATATAATAATTTCCTCTTGCGACGTGTGCTTCTGTCTCTTTGGGTGGTGCTATGAAGGCCAGGCATACCAGAAGCTCCCTGGCACAAGGGATATTTCCTGATTCGCTCTTTAGAGGCGTTAAGCTATTGCTAACCTGGAGTAGGCTGTTAACCGCCGATGCAAGTTATTCTTTACGATCAATTAAACCCGAAGAAAATTCCTTCCTTCGAAAAGATGAAGGGTTTTCTAGAGGCCGATGATTTTCGCTCGGCAGACGTCAAGAAAGTCGGCGACAATCTCTATCGCGCACGCTTGGATAGGCGCAACCGCCTGTTGTTTTCCATTTATCGCTATCAGGGTCAGGCCTATGTGTTAGCGTTGGAGTGCATCGAGCAGCATGCTTATGAGAAATCCCGTTTTTTACGCCGTGGCGTGACGATCGATGAGGATAAGCTCCCTGCCTTGGATAGTCTGGCACAGGTGGAAGCCGAACCGTTGATCTATCTCAACCCCAAGCTGTCCACCTTTCATCTGCTGGATAAGGTCCTGTCGTTTGATGACGATCAGCAGACCGTCTACGCCTTGCCGCCGCCGTTCATCGTCATCGGCTCTGCAGGCAGTGGCAAGACTGCCCTGACGCTAGAGAAGATGAAAGAATCGATTGGTGACATTCTGTATGTTACCCGCTCGCCCTATCTGGTGCATAATTCGCGCAATCTGTATTACGCCCTGAACTACGAAAACGACGAGCAGGAGGTTAGCTTCCTATCGTTTGCAGAATATCTAGCCAGTTTGCGCGTGCCAGAGGGCCGGGAGATGTCGGTGCGTGAGTTTGAGCAGTGGTTCGCCCGCCACCGTGCCGCCAGTAAACTCAAAGACTCCTATCAATTATTCGAAGAATTCAAGGGCGTGATGACCGGGCCGTCCACTGATACGCCTTATCTGTGCCGGGAAGATTACCTCAATCTGGGTGTGCGCCAATCGATCTTTTTCGAGGCAGAGCGGCAGCAGGTTTACGACCTGTTTCTCAAGTATCTGGACTTCATGCATGAAAACGGCTTCTACGACGCTAATATCTTGAGCCACCAGTACATGTCTTTGGTAGCGCCGCGCTACGATTTTATCGCGGTGGATGAGGTACAGGATTTAACCAATATCCAACTACAGCTGATCCTACGATGCCTGCGTCACCCGCAACATTTTATTCTGTGTGGAGATTCCAACCAGATTGTCCATCCCAGCTTTTTTTCCTGGTCGAAGCTCAAAAGCTTTTTCTATCGCCAGGAGGGTCTCGATGCGCCAACCGAGCTGATTCGTATTCTTAGCACGAATTATCGTAACTCGGTTGATGTCACCGAGGTTGCCAACCGCATCTTAAAGCTTAAAACTGCCCGCTTTGGCTCCATCGACCGGGAGAGCAACTACCTGGTGCGAAGTAATGCTGACAAGTCTGGCGCCGTGGTGCTGCTGGCCGACACAGAGTCGGTAACGCGCGAACTCAATGAAAAAACGCGGCAGTCGACGCGCTTTGCCGTCGTGGTGATGCACCCGGATCAAAAGACAGCGGCTAAGGACCGTTTTCAGACCCCGCTGATCTTCTCCATTCAGGAAGCCAAAGGACTGGAATATGAGAATATCATTCTCTACCAGTTTATCTCTGCTGACGAGGAGCGTTTTCGGGAGATCAGCCGTGGCGTCAACGTCGAGGATCTGGCCGGTGTGGCGCTGCGTTATGCGCGGGTAAAGGATAAAAGCGACAAATCGCTAGAGATCTATAAATTCCATATCAATGCGCTGTATGTGGCGATGACCCGCGCGGTGGAAAACGTTTATCTGATCGAAGCCAAGCCTAAGCAACGCCTGTTCGATCTGTTGGGTTTGAAATGCTGGGAGGGTAGCCTCGATCTGGCCGAACAGGGATCGAGCCTGGAAGAGTGGCGGCAAGAGGCGCGTCGGCTTGAGCTACAAGGCAAGCAGGAGCAGGCCGAGGAGATCCGTAGTCAGATCCTGAAGCTCAAGACGGTTCCCTGGGAGGTGCTCAAAGGTGAGGCCCTCAGCACGATAGCGCAACAGGCGTTGGAAAACGGGGATAAGAAAGCCAGGCTGTTGTTATTTGAATACGCTCTGGTGTATCAGGACCGCAACCGCATGAATGCATTGGCGGAAGCCGGTTTTCGGCCGGCCAAGCAACCGGAAAAGGGCATCAAACAACTGAACCAGAAGTATTTTATGCCTTACGAGCTGAAAAATCCCACCGCCCTGTTGCGCCTGATTAGCCAGTATGGTGTCGATTTCCGCAATCCGTTCAATCAGACACCCCTGATGATCGCTGCCCGGCTCGGCAACAACGAACAGGTGGACCAGTTGGTGGAGATGGAGGCTGACACCAGCTTGGTCAACAACGCGGGCTTCAATACGTTTCAAATCGTGTTAGAGCAGGCCTGTCTCGATCCCAACTACGCGGCCAAGAAGCTGGCGGGCGCCTATGAAAAATTAGAACCGCTCGACATGGTGATTCAGGTTGACGGACGCCTGCTGAAACTGGACAAGCGGTTGATGGAATTTCTCATGCTCAATCTTATGATCGCCATGTTTTATGCCCGTCTGGGTGAAAATGCGGCGCGTCATGGCGGCGCCTTCAGCAGTGCCGATTTTGTCGAGGTGCTCGACCACTTTCCCGACTCAGTGCTGCCCGAGCGGCGTAAGAAGCGGGCCTACATTTCCAGTATCTTGTCGAAAAACGAAGTCGAGCGGGACGACAAATACAACCGCAAGCTGTTTCGCCGAATCAAGCAGGGGCACTACATCATCAATCCCAAACTTGCTGTCTGGGTGGAAAATGAATGGCGTAACATTTACGATTTGTTGCCGCTGGACGACCTGGGTTATCGTCGCCGGGAATTCCACGGCTTTTATCATTTTGATTTCAATCAGATGTTGCAAGATCATCTTGATCGATTTCGGGC
>JAPULM010000490.1 GCA_027294925.1 bacterium | reverse complement strand
GGTCTGGTGAGTTCTGCCTTGTTGCGAGTGGAGGATTTTTGGCATCAGGAAGGACATATTGACTATACGCTCAGCAACGATGGGGGCATGACATGGCATCTCGCTCAGCCTGGGCAGCCGGTCTATTTTCCCAAGCCAGGTGCTGACTTACGATGGCGAGCCAGGTTGCGCTCCGTCAATCCGACTGTTACGCCAACCCTGCAGGCGGTCTGGATTGATGACCTAACCGTTACGCAAAACAAGCCATAAGGTGGTCTTCAGGCGATTTCGAGGCGTCCTAACCCGCATAAGAGCTTTTGTTCGCGTATTATTTTAAGGATAGAGAGGGCCGATGAACATCAATGAATTGATGCTACGGCTAGAGCCGTTTCAAGGCGAGATCGCCTTGGGCCTGATTGCGTTGCCACTGGTAACATACATCGTTGGCGCTGTGTTGCAAAAGGGCTCGCGCTGGCTGACGCGTTATCTGTTGGCCACGGCAATTTACCTAGCGGTCATCCCGGGTATGTGCATGGCCGTTATTATCCTTTATATGCTCTTGTTTGTCCGCGCCAATCTATTACAAGAGATGCATTTGGTTCTGCACTTACTTCCCGTTGTCTCTATGTTGGCGACGTTGTGGGCTGTTTCACGTCTGGAAGATTTTGACGCGGTGCCGGGTTTCGGCCGTATTCAGGGTTTTATGATCCTGGTTGGTCTGAGCTTTGCCGGGCTTTTGTTTGTACACAAAATGTTTATAGGGATTTTGTTTTTTGCCAAATTTGAGTTTTTGCTAGCTGCCCTGGGTGGTGTGCTGGTCATTTGGCGCCTCGGGGTGGCGCGGCTGTTTCGCAACCCTCGTGATACACAGTCGTAGGGTATTCTAGCCGTTGAGAAGCTTGGTTAAAGAACGATCCAGCGCCGCAGCGAATTTCTGCCGATCCGTTGCGCTCAGCGGAGCCGGACCGCCTTGCAGGAGTCCCCCTGATCGTAGGTGCTGCATTAAATTACGTACAGCCAGACGCTCCTTGACATTTTCTTCGCTATAGATATCGCCGCGAGGATCGATTGCCAAGGCCTGTTTATCCACTACTGCCGCTGCAAGCGGAATGTCGGCGGTAATGACAATGTCATTTGGCATCACATGTTGCACAATGTAGTGATCTGCTTCGTCCGGCCCTGGCGCAACACAGATCAAGGTGATTAAGGCGGCAGACGGGATATATATAGGACGGTTGGCGACCAGGCAAACCGGCAAGCTACGACGCCGGGAGGTCCGATAGATTAACGTCTTGATGTCGCCGGGGCATGCGTCGGCGTCGATCCAGATACGCATGATTTTACCTAGATGAACTTCTGCCTGGGTGTGCTAGATCGCTGCGACAGGCAAGAGCGGTTTGTGAGTAAACGATTTTGCCTCCGGGCCCACATAATCAGCGACGATATGCCCCTGTCCAACTAAACGATATTTATAAATGACCAGGCCATCGAGGCCAACCGGACCACGCGCATGGGTTTTGTTGGTGCTGATGCCGACTTCCGCCCCTTTGCCGAAGCGAAATCCATCTGCAAAGCGGGTCGACGCATTGTGCATGACCGTAGCGGCATCAACTTGGTCGAGAAAGGTCTCGGCTGCCTGCTCATCTGCGGTGATAATCGTATCTGTATGGCCTGAGCCATGTCGGTTAATATGGCGAATGGCCTCTGCCAGACTGTCGACCACACGGATGGCTACAATGAGGTCGAGATACTCGGTATCCCAATCGGCCGCAGTCGCGGCGATGCTTTGTGGCAGAATAGCTTGCGTTGCTGCGCAGCCTCGTATTTCAACCTGAGCCTGGTCATAAACGGTGGCGAGGAGCGGTAGAAATTCGTCTGCAAGGTGGCGATGCACCAACACCGTTTCAATCGCGTTACATACCGCTGGGTATTGCACTTTGGCGTCGAAACAAATGCCGACTGCTTGAGCTAAATCAGCCTGCTTGTCGACATAAGCATGGCACAATCCATCGGCGTGACCAAGCACTGGTACACGTGTATTTTCTTGGATATAGCGGACAAATTCGTTGCTGCCGCGGGGCACAAATAAATCGATATTATCGTCGAGTTGTAGTAACGTCTTGACGTCTTCGCGGGTGGCGACCATTTGCACGGCGTCAACACAAGTAGGGACAATGCTGGCGATCGCGTCGCGGATGCCTTGGACGAGGGTCTGGGTCGAAGCGTGGGCCTCTGAGCCGCCTTTCAAAATGACGGCATTGCCCGATTTCCAGCATAGTGAAGCGATCTGGGGAACCGCATCTGGGCGCGATTCGAAAATGGCGCCGATCACCCCAATCGGACAGGTTACTTGTCGTAATTCGAGTCCTCTATCTAGTTCAACAGCCGACAGGATATGGCCAACAGGATCGGGGAGGTCAGCAACGCTGCGTACCCCAGTTGCCATATCCTTTACCTTGAAAGGCGTCAGTTTGAGCCGATCGAGCAACGCTTGCGACATGGCGCCGGATACAACCCGTTGCGTTGTTTGATCCACATCTTGAGCATTGGCGTCTAGAATGGCAGCCTGGCGATCCATCATGGTGTCGGCAATCGCTTGCAGCACCTGATTTCTGACCTTCGTTGAGACTCCGCCGAGTCGTTGGGCGGCTATTTGGGCTTGTTTTGCAATCTCTTGCACGTTCATGACCGGCGTTACCCTCCTATAAAAACGCCACAGGGGGACCGATTTAAATCTGTCCCCAAATACGACTTCCTACTTCGTATAATATGACATGGCCTCCGGCAACCATTGCTTGATTTGCGTAATGCGTCTTGTGCCGGATGGATGGGTGGAGAGAAACTGGGGTGGGCGCTGACTTTGCTGAGCAGCCGCCATGCGTTGCCAAAACGGAATCGCTTCTCTGGGGTCATAGCCTGCTTTGGCCATCAGGATAAGTCCGATGTGGTCGGCTTCCGATTCCTGGCCGCGATTGAACGGCAGATCCACCCCCACCCCGTAGGCCAGAGCGATGCCTTGCATCATGGCGGGGTTATTGTTACGTAGTCCTATCTGTACCGCTGTGAGCCCTAGCTGGGCGATTATTGAGCGGCTTATCCGTTCGCCCCCGTGGCGCGCCAGGGCATGGGCAACTTCATGGCTCATCACAACGGCTAGTCCGTCGGCGCTTTGCGTATATTTGAGGATGCCGGTATAGACGGCGACTTTGCCACCTGGCAGAGCAAACGCATTTGCAATGTCTTTCTCGATGACTCGAAATTCCCATTCAAAATCTTGCCGATTGGCCACCGCGGCAATACGTTGCCCGACGCGCTTAACCATAGCGTTGATGCGGCGATCTTTTGACAGCTTCTCTTTTTGTAAAATTTGATGGTAAGCTGTAATACCCATGCGGTTCTCTTCCGGCGCAGAGATAAGAATAACCTGTTTTCTGCCTGTGACCGGCACCGTCTGACACGCAAATAGTAGCACGACGAGGATACTTGCCAGGCCGCATAATCTTATCAACCGTCTTATCTGCTCGCTGTTACTGGCGGTTGGCATAGGCCGCTCCTTATATAACGTCTGCAGCATGGGCTCTGTCGTTGTGGCACGAGGCTTCGAGTATATCTGATGTTCCAATTGATGTCATGCCCTACAACAATATTAGGCAATTGTCCTACGGTTTATAACATGATGCATTTAGAATGAATGCCTTTGATTGCATTTTCATGCTATCTATTGATGCAAGATTGGCGCAACTGTATGTGAGTGTCCAGCCTTTCCTTGCTGAATTTATGTTTATTACCACCTGGTATTTGCTTGTGAATGATATATAATCTTCAAAAGTTTCTATTATACGGTGGTTTCATTCTTGACAACACTTGCCTTGATACCCAATAATAGCCCAGCAAAACATGTTTACCCGGCATATTTGTAGGGTGTAGAGGCCCTACTTTCGACTATTAAACAAGTTCTGTTCGATACGCTAACCGTTTGAGGGAACTTCATGACAAGACCTGGCATTCCTCATAAACAGGGGCTCTATGATCCAAGATTTGAACACGATGCGTGCGGCATTGGTTTTATTGTCAATATCAAGGGGGAGCGGTCGCATAAGATCGTCCAGCAAGCGCTGATGATTCTGCACAATTTGGACCATCGCGGCGCCCGTGGTTGTGAAGATAATACTGGCGACGGCGCGGGTATCTTGCTACAGGTCCCGCATCGCTTCCTTCGGCATGCTTGTGAGGGTATTGGTATTCATTTGCCAAAACCAGGGCATTTTGGGGTTGGAATGGTTTTCTTGCCGCCTGACAGAGCACAGCGCCACGCCTGCGAAAAGCGCTTCGAGGCAATTGTCAAAGCAGAAGGACAAACGGTGCTTGGCTGGCGCAGCGTACCAACTGATAATTTTCACCTAGGTGAAACGGCTCGTGCATGTGAACCGTTCATTCGCCAGATCTTCATTGGCCGCGCTGCCGAGCTGCAAGACGATTTGGACTTCGAGCGCCGCCTCTATATGATACGTCGGCGGGTTGAAAATGCGATTCGTTACGGCGACCAGGCGGGGGGTGACTATTTTTATGTTCCGAGCCTGTCATATAAGACCATTATCTATAAAGGTATGTTAACCCCTAATCAGGTTGTGACGTTTTATACCGACTTGGGCGATCCGCTTGTCGAAACCGCACTAGGGGTTGTCCATTCCCGTTTTAGCACCAATACGTTTCCCACCTGGGAACGGTCGCATCCCTATCGTTACCTCATCCACAATGGTGAAATTAATACGTTACGGGGTAACGAGAATTGGATGCATGCGCGCCAGGCAATGCTGAAGTCCGACCTGTTTGGTGATGATTTGGAAAATTTGTTTCCTGTTGTGCAGGAAGACGGTAGTGATTCTACCAAATTCGATAATTGTCTTGAATTCCTGACCTTGAGCGGTCGCTCTTTGCCGCAGGCCATGATGATGATGATCCCGGAGCCGTGGGAAAATCATGAGAGCATGAACGATGAGAAACGGGCCTTTTATGAGTTCCATAGCTGCTTAATGGAACCATGGGACGGCCCGGCATCGATTGCCTTCACTGACGGCATTCGGGTTGGGGCGGTGCTTGATCGTAACGGGCTACGCCCGTCGCGTTACTATGTAACCAAAGACGATCTGGTCATCATGTCCTCCGAGGTCGGGGTGCTGCCTGTAGCGCCCGAGCAAGTGTTGCAAAAAGAGCGTTTACAGCCCGGGCGTATGTTTCTCGTCGACACCGAAGAAGGCCGTATCATCAGCGACGAAGAAATCAAGCAGCAGGTTGCTACGGCGCATCCATACCGGCAATGGCTGAATCAACATGCGGTGTATTTCGACAAGGTGCCGGAAATGCCTGATGAGAAGCCTCAAGCTGATCATCAAACAACCCTACAACGGCAGCAATTGTTCGGCTATAGTTTTGAAGATTTGCGCATTAACATTGGCCCGATGGCGGTTAATAGTATCCAGCCGGTGGGCTCCATGGGGAATGATACGCCATTAGCGGTGCTGTCTGATAAACCACAGTTGCTGTACAGCTATTTTAAACAACTCTTTGCGCAGGTGACCAATCCTCCCATTGACCCGATTCGCGAAGAACTGATCACCTCCACCGCCCTGACCATTGGTGCGGGCCACAATCTGCTGCAGCCGGCGCCGGAAAGTTGCCGTCAGATCCGGCTGTCAACGCCAATCTTGAAAAACAGTGAGTTAACCAAGCTGCGTCGTTTTGATCAACCGGGTTTCAAGACCGTTACCCTGCCCATACTGTTCAAGACTGCGGATGGTGAAGTGGGTTTGGAAACCGCGCTGAACGACTTGTTTGCGGCGGCTGACCGGGCGATTGAGGCCGGCGCGACAATATTAATTTTGTCGGACCGCAATTTCGATCGTCACGACGCGCCGATGCCGGCTTTGTTGGCGTCATCAGGGTTGCATCATCATCTGATTCGGCAAGGCAATCGGATTAAAGTGGGTCTGCTTCTCGAATCGGGAGAGCCGCGTGAAGTTCATCACTTCTGCCTACTCCTGGGGTATGGTGTCCAGGCCATCAATCCATACATGGTTTATGAAACCTTGGCCGATATGATCGATCAGGGGATGTTGCCGGAGATGACCTACGACAAGGCGGTGTACGGATACAACAAAGCCGCTGTCAAAGGGATTGTTAAAGTGATGTCCAAGATGGGCATCTCGACCATTCAATCGTACTGTGGGGCTCAAATTTTCGAGGCGGTCGGGTTAAATCAGGCGCTCGTTGATCGGTATTTTACCTGGACGGCTTCACGGGTGCAAGGCATTGGTCTCGATGTGATTGCACGCCAGGTTCAGCAGCAGCACGGCAAAGCGTTTGCGGCGATTCCGGTCGATGGGAATACGCTTGACGTGCACGGTCAATATCAATACCGCAAAGACGGTGAGTTGCACCTGTTTAATCCGAAAACCATTCACCTGCTGCAAAAAGCCTGTCGGACTGAGGATTACGAGACATTTAAAGTTTATACCAACCTTATTGATGATCAATCAGAGCGCTTGGCGACGCTGCGCGGATTGCTGAAGTTCAAGTTCGAGCCGCAACCCATTCCGCTCGCAGAGGTGGAGCCGATGGAAGCGATTATCCGGCGCTTCAAGACCGGGGCCATGTCGTATGGTTCGATCAGCAAGGAGGCGCACGAGGCGCTCGCCATCGCGATGAACCGGATCAACGGTAAAAGCAATACCGGCGAAGGTGGCGAAGACCCGGCTCGTTATCAGTTAGATGCGAATGGCGATTCGCGTAATAGCGCCATCAAGCAAGTGGCCTCGGGCCGTTTTGGCGTTACCAGCCATTATCTGACTCAGGCACAGGAAATTCAGATTAAAATGGTGCAAGGTGCCAAGCCCGGTGAGGGTGGTGAATTGCCCGGACGTAAGGTTTATCCGTGGATTGCCAAAGTCCGTCTGTCGACGCCTGGGGTCGGGTTGGTTTCGCCACCACCACACCATGACATTTATTCCATCGAGGACCTGGCTCAACTCATTCACGACTTGAAGAATGCCAACCATAAGGCGCGCATTAATGTCAAGCTGGTTTCCGAGGTTGGGGTGGGTACCGTTGCCGCCGGTGTGGCTAAAGGGCATGCGGATGTGGTGTTAATTAGCGGTCATGATGGCGGCACCGGGGCCTCACCACAGACCAGTATCAAACATGCCGGCTTGCCTTGGGAGCTTGGCGTGGCGGAAACGCACCAGACCCTGGTGCTGAATAACTTACGTAGCCGCATTGTGGTGGAGACAGATGGCCAGTTGAAAACGGGTCGTGATGTGGTCATCGCTACATTATTGGGAGCCGAAGAGTTTGGCTTTGCCACCACCGCATTG
>JAPULM010000049.1 GCA_027294925.1 bacterium | reverse complement strand
GCATCGGCTTGGTCAGCGAGACGGTCCATCTGGCGGCTCTTGGAAATATCCCAGTTCTGGCAGAATTTGCACCCCAAGTTGCATCCTGCCGTTCCAAAACTCATGACGGGTGTGCCAGGCAAAAAATGGTTCAGCGGTTTTTTCTCGATTGGGTCAACGCAAAAACCGGAACTTCGACCGTCGGTGGTCAACACAAGCTTGTCATCCACATTGGCGCGCACAAAACAAAAGCCTCGATCGCCTGGCTTTAAGTTACAGGCTCTCGGGCAGAGGTCGCAGAGGATGCGCCCGGGTTGGTCCGTCGTGTGCCACCAGCCGCCGGGTTTGGCCCCGTCGGCTTGCAGGCCGCTGTCGGGCGGGGAAATTACCACGTGTGACATAGGCCGCCTCATAAAAAAGGGTATAACATGACCGACGATGATGTGTACTTATCGATACCGGTAGCGTTGCCTGGGCACATACTGCCCATCACCAGGCTGACCGACAAACTTACGTTCGCGTACAATCGGTTTGCCGCGCAGCAGCACTGTTTCGGCCGTCCCACGCACCTGCATGCCCTCGTACATATTGTAGTCGATGTTCATCATATGGGTTGCCGCCGATATCTCCAGTTCACCCTGCGGGTCAAAGATTACCAAATCACCATCACTACCCACCGCAATGGTGCCTTTGCGGGGAAACAAACCAAAGATTTTAGCCGGCTGCGTCGCGACCAGATCAACAAACTGATGATCATTGATACGACCGCCGTGCACCCCGGCATTATAAATCAGCGACAAGCGATTTTCAATGCCGGGACCGCCGTTTGGAATCTTCGAAAAATCGTCCTTACCAAGCGCCTTCTGATCGGCAAAGCAGTAGGGGCAATGATCGGTGGAAATAACCGAGATATCGCCAGCTCGAATACCCGTCCACAATGCCTCCTGGTGCTCGATGGAACGTAACGGCGGGGTGAGGACGTACTTACCACCCTCAAAACCCGGTTGGTCGTACAACGATTCATCCAGCAGCAGATAGTGCGGACAGGTCTCGGCAAACACCGGTAGGCCACGGTCCCGCGCCCGTTGCAGCTGCTCCAGGGCCTGGCGTGAGGACAGGTGCACGAAGTACACCGGGCACTCGGCAATTTCGGCGATGCAGATGGCACGGAACACCGCCTCCGCCTCGGCCACTGGCGGTCGCGTGGCGGCATGATACTTGGGCGCCAGTTGACCGGCCGCCACCGCCTGTTGAATTAATACGTCGATGACATCGCCATTCTCCGCATGCAGCGCCACCAGACCACCATGCTCTTTAAAGGCAAGCATGGTACGAAAGATGGTGCCATCATCCACCATCAAGCGATCACGGTAGGCCATGTACATTTTCACACTGGTCACGCCATCTTCAATGATGGCCGGGATCTCCGCCAGACGTTGCTCATCCACCTCGACCACGATCAGATGAAA
Source organism: bacterium (assembly GCA_027294925.1). Next base: position 32,733 of record JAPULM010000049.1, on the reverse strand, counting down.
GGCGTAATCAATACAGGTGCGGTCACGGGCTTTGCCTTGCCAGGTGTCGCAGGCTTGCCGTAGCGCCTCTCCCTTGTTCTGCTTGGCGAAGTCGATCAGCGTGGTGGTGCCGCCCACCGCTGCCGCCCGGCTACCGGTTAAAAAGTCGTCGCTCGTCGTCGTACGGCCGGAAAAGCTATCCAGATGCGTGTGGGGATCGACACCGCCCGGTATCACCATACGGTCTTTGGCGTCGATAACCTCCGCTTCAGGATCGCTAATGACACGCGCGATCTCGGTAATGACACCATCAACGATCAGCACATCGGCATGATAATCGTCCACAGCCGTGACAATACGTCCATCTTTAACCAACGTGCGCATGTGAAATCTCTCCCTGATAATGGCGCTGTAAGGCGTCAAACCCGTCAAGCGGCTTATGCTTGACGGCTCGAAACGGTCCGCCCTCCAGAGGCGCGCGACGATGCCGCAGACAGGCCAACGCCTGGGTCACCCCGGCTGCAGCACTAGCAATGCACAGGACACCGGCACGATCTTCAATCACACCAATTTGATCTGCGATGCCAGCGCAGCCAAACAATAAACACTCAGCGCCATCTTTAACCGCCTGTTGCGCATGAAACGACAGCGTATCAATGACACTCGGCTCGTCCGACTCAAAATCAGCCACCGACAGCTGCGTTTGGTAAGTACCCAGAAATTGCCGCCTTAGCCCCATGGCAGCGGCAACTGCGGCATAGCGCTGCGGCGTCCCAATTGACGGTGTCACAATAGCGAAGCGCTGGCTGACAAACGATGCCTGGGTAAACGACGCCGCGCCAATACCAACCACCGGCACGCGTACCAGTAGGCGCAAAGCGTCGACGCCGGGATCACCAAAACAGGCCACCACCACCGCATCGAATGGATCCGCATAGGCCGCTATCCGTTCCAGCATACCGGCCGTGCCAAGCGCCGCATCCAGGGCGCCTTCGATGGTATGCGGCCCCTGTTGGCTACACAGGGTGACAATCCTGGCGTGTGATCCGGCCGCCGCTTGCCCGACACGGTCAATAGCCGCCGTCATTTCTTCTGAGGTGTTGGGATTGATAACGAGAATCGTGGGCGTATCCATAAGCTGTCTCTCCCTGTGATGGGCAATCTGACGTGATCATGGATGCATTGTAACCCAAAACCGAACCTAGAACATCTGGTCTGGCAAACCAATTCCTGACCCGCTAGGAAAGCGGAAGGTATAATAGAACCTTCCGTGACGATTCACTCATTAGAGATCAACCCATAGACGCAGCAAGCAAATTCTCAGCCCGCAGAAAATCAAAATCACAGCCCTGGTCGGCCTGCAGAATATGCTGGGCAAAAAGCCAGCCATAGCCACGGCGGTAATGCGGCGCCGACGGCGCATTAGCCGCCAGGCGTCGTGCCACCTCGTCTGGCTCAACCAGCAGATCAAGACGACGATTGGGCACGTCCAGCTCGATCATATCGCCGTTACGCACCGCGGCCAGCGGGCCACCGGCAGCAGATTCAGGGGTGACGTGCACCACCACGGTGCCGAAGGCGGTGCCGCTCATGCGGGCGTCGCTGAGCCGCACCATATCGCGAATACCCTGTTGCAGAAGCTTCTTGGGTAGTGGTAAAAAGCCCCACTCCGGCATCCCCGGCGCACCGATGGGGCCGCCATTACGCATGACCAAGACATCATCAGGCTGCACATCCAGATCCGCATCATCAATGCGGCGTAACAGGTCATCGTGATCTTCAAACACCACGGCGCGTCCCCGGTGGGTCAGCAGTTGTGGAGAGGCGGCAGTAGGCTTAATCAAGGCACCGTTTGGGGCCAGGTTACCGTATAACACCGCCAAACCGCCTTCGGCACTGAGTGGGTCAGCGGGATGCCGAATAAGGTCAGGACGATGGTTCACCGCACCGCTCAGATTATCACCTAGACTGTGGCCAGTTACGGTTAACGTGTCTAAGTGCAGCAAGTCTGACAGCTCCTTGAGCAAAGCCGGTACCCCACCGGCATAATAAAAATCTTCCATCAAGAACTGGCCAGACGGTTTGAGATTGAGGATAAAGGGGGTGCTGCGCGATAAATCGTCAAAGTGGGTCTGCGCTAAATCAATACCGACTCGACCAGCAATGGCGATTAGATGGATAATGGCGTTGGTCGAGCCACCAATCGCATGCAAGGTGCGAATGGCGTTGTCAAACGCGGGCATGGTTAAAATCTTCGATGGCCGAACATCATCTTCAACCAGGCGGACAATCTGCCGACCCGCATACTCAGCCAGCTGGGCACGGCGGGAGTCGACGGCAGGAATCGCCGCATTGCCCGGTAACGCCATACCCAGAGCTTCGCTTACCGCTGCCATGGTCGAAGCTGTCCCCATCACCATGCAATGACCCGGGCTACGTACGATACAGCTTTGCAACTCGGCCCAATCTTCTTCGCTGATACGATCGGCGCGCAATTCTTGCTCATAACGCCGGCAGTCGGTACACGAACCCAGTTCTTCACCGCGCCAGTTGCCGTTCAGCTGCGGGCCGCCGGTTACCATAATCGCCGGTACATCGGCGCTCGCCGCCCCCATCAGCATGGCCGGGGTGGTTTTATCACAGCCGCCAAGCAAAACCACACCATCCAGGGGATTGGCGGTGATCGACTCCTCGACGTCCATACTCATCAAATTACGGTACAGCATGGTCGTCGGGCGCATATTGTATTCACCCAACGACATGACAGGAAATTCCAGCGGAAAGCCGCCAGCTTGCCAGACGCCACGTTTAACCGCCTCGGCCAGCTGTCGTAGATGGGCATTACAGTGGGTCAACTCGCTCCATGAATTGCAGATGCCGATAATCGGCCGCCCCTCGTAGGCGGGTTCACCGAAGCCTTGGGCTTTAAAGGCGGCGCGACGCAACCAGCCGTAAAGTTCAGGGGTGTCAAACCAGGCGCGGCTACGGTAACGGGCGGCGTTGGTCGCCATAAGTCATACTCCTTAGTGCTGCGCACCGCAATTAAGGAAACAAAACTTGCGGCGCTGACTAAAAGACGTTGCGGCGACAGGTTTAAACCTGTCCCCGTGCAATTTGATTAAGAGACGGTCGGCGGCCCGCCCAGTGTAGCAAACCCGTGTTAAAAGACCAGTGCTTTATTGATGCGGTGGTTCATTGCCTGATGAAGAGGTTGGGTTTCTCGATGTTCAAGCCAACCGACAAGGCAGATGGCCTACCAGCCATTGACCGACACGCTGGCTTTGTGGCGGCGTCCCACCTCAAGCTGACGTTCAGCAAGCACAATGGCAGCACGGTTGGTGGTGAGATTTTGAGCTTCAGCCAGATCGAAAACATCCTGCACCGTGTCGTAGATACCCCATACGTTGCTCAGAGCGCGAGCGCGATCATAGCCCTCAGCTTCGAGTTCGGCGGCAATATTTATCACGCCGCCCGCATTGATGGCAAAATCCGGCGCATAAAGAATATTGCGCGCTTGTAAATGATCTCCGTCTGTTTCGCTTAAGCACTGATTATTGGCGCATCCGGCAACAATTTGACACCTCAACCGAGGTAGGGTTTCGTCATTCAACACACCACCTAGTGCGCATGGGGCAAAGATCTCGCACTCGACATCATAAATAGCTTCAGCTGACACGACGCGTGCATCATAGCACTCGCCTAGCCATTGCGCCCGTTCCGCCCTGAGATCCGCAACGGTCAAGACGGCGCCGGCGTCGTGCAAACGCTGACAGAGTTGGCTGGCAACATTGCCACACCCTTGCACCGCCACCCGTACACCGCTAAAGTCATTTGTTCCCAGCCGTCGTTCGAGACTTGCGTGCATGCCGAGAAACACCCCAAGCGCCGTGAACGGCGACGGATCGCCACTCGAGATACGGGCGCGTGATAAACCGGTAACAAAGGGTGTTACGTCCCGCATTAGGTTCAGATCGTCCACCGTGGTTCCCAAGTCTTCTGCGCCGATATACAATCCTTCGAAGCTGTCAATGAAACGCCCCATAGCCTGGAATAGAGGCGGTGACTTATCCCGTTGCGGATTGCCAATGATGACCGCTTTACCACCGCCAAGTGCAAGGCCCGCCAAGGCCGACTTATACGTCATCCCCTTGGCGAGCCGGTTCACATCAGTAAAAGCTTGTTGTTCGGACCTATAGGCCGACATGCGAACCCCACCTAAAGCCGGCCCCAGGGTGGTGTCATGGACAGAAATAAATGCTTTGAGATCACCAGCGATGTCTTCGCAATAGACAACTGTCTCATAGCCATCGACCGGCAGTTCGATAAATTTCATACCCCCTCCTCGTACTGCGTAGCGCAATTACCCCGCCAGTTTGGCGGGGTGAGACATGTTGTTTTCAAACATGATACAACGTTTAGAACAGACCAGGGACTGGTGTCTGGTTGTACGAACTACGATTCTTATCTTCAGCGGTGAAACAAATGGCGTCTCAATATAAAATGCGGCGCTGTATTTCCTCTTGTCTTCCTCATCCATCAGAGCAATACTTGTGCCAGGAGTCGGAACGCCGAAACCTCTGAAGCACCATACAACGAAGAAACAAGGAGATAGGACCGTGACGACCTCGATAGATATCGATATCAGTGCCTACAGACAGCCCGAGCATGACATCGAGCAACTATTTGTCAATCGCTGGTCGCCCCGTGCCATGTCGGGTGAAGTGCTGAGCGACACACAACTCATGGCGCTGTTCGAAGCCGCTCGCTGGGCGCCGTCATCTTACAACAATCAACCGTGGCGTTTTCTCTACGCCAAACGCGACACCGTACACTGGACACCATTTTTTGACTTACTTATTGAAGGCAATCAGCGCTGGGCGAAAAACGCCGCGGTACTTGTGCTCATCGCCTCGACCACCAGGATGGAATCGGATGGTAGCGCGTCTCGCACCTATGCCTTTGACTGTGGGGCCGCCTGGCAAAATTTAGCCTTACAGGCAACCGCACAGGGTCTGGTGGCGCATGGCATGCAGGGTTTTGACTATGACAAAGCCAGAGACGTTCTGCAGATACCTGATGACCACAGCGTGCTTGCCATGGTCGCTCTCGGTAAGCCGGGACGCCTTGAAGATTTGCATGAAAGACTGCGGAGTCGGGAGCAACCCTCCGGCCGGAAAAATCTATCGGAGTTGGTGCTTGAAGGTGGGTTCCCAAAGTAAGCGCCCAACCAACGGTGCTACTATTTGACCCGAATGCCTACCGCCACCATCATGCCCGGTTTTAAAAGGCCCAGCCGATTATCCGTAGTAATTTTCACCGGTAGGCGCTGGGTGACCTTGATAAAGTGGGCAGAAGCGCTGCCGGCAGGGATAATAGCAAATTCGGACCGGGTGGCGGCGCCGATTTTCCACACCTTACCCTGAAATTTTTGATGCGGATAAGCATCGACATCTATTTCCACCGGTTGCCCCACACGGATATCGCGAATCTCCGTCTCTTCAATATTAGCCTCAATCCACACGTCTTGTGGGTCATTGATAATCGCAATCGGCTGCCCAGGCTGGACATATTCACCCGGATCGGCAATCGCCTGACTCACCACCCCATCAATCGGGCTAAAAATACGCGTTTCCTCCAGGCCAATGCGCGCCAGGGTAAGCTCGGCTTCTGCTTCTTTAACCTTAGCCCGTAAATTTTTCACCATGGCCGCTTTCATACGGCTGCGTTGCCGCTCAGCAACGGCCAGCGTCTTCAGGGCTTTGGATTCCCGCACTTTGCGCCGCTGGGTGCGGACGTTATCGAGCAACAGCTGTACGCGTCGGCCTTCGGCCTTGGCAAGTTCCAACAAGGCAAAACTTTTGTTTAAGGCCTCCTGGCTTGATTCGTAACGGGCTCGCGCTTGGTCGTACAAGGCTACCATGCGCTCACGTTGTTCGGTCGCAATGATCCCATCTTGGAAAAGCTGTTTGGCGCGCTGCAAATCAGCCTCAGCTTTATCCAAATTGACCTTAGCGCCACTGAGCTGAGCTTTAACTTCTTCTACCGCGGCCTCTTTTTCCCGCAGATTGGCCTTAATGCGTTGCGACTCCAATGCAGCCGCCCGCTTGGCTTCGACCAGCTGACTACGCGAGGCGCCAAGCACCGCATCGGACCGTTCAATGTGACCTTCGGTTAGTCTGCGGCCCAAATCCAAATCGGTTTCAGCATTCGCAAGCTGACTCTGAACGGCTTCTAGAGCAGCTTCCCGTAAAGCCACTTTGGCGCGGTATGCATCCGGCTGAAGCTGAGCCAGAAGGTCGCCTTTTTTAATACGTTGGCCGTCCTCTATAGGGACGCTAATAAGCCGTCCTGAAACCTGCGAACTGATGGTAATCAGTCTGCCTTTGACGCGGGCATCGTCAGTGGATACATGGTGTACGGCATAGATCCACCACTGCACCCCAAAGTAACCACCACCTGCAACGACAAGGATAATAAGCGGTAAAACAATACCCCAGCGTATAGCGCTTGACGGTTGGACGGAAGGCACGGATTCAGGCACATCCCGGGTCTCGTGTTCCGCCATCCTTCACTTTCCTTCCTGAACAGGTACAGCAACTCGGCCATTGGCAGATGCAGTAAACGCAATGGCATAGAGCCTGGCAATCGACAGACTAGCCGTTTTATCGGATCGAGCTTCAAAACTCACCGCAACAACAGGTGGAACGCGATGATGCTTTTGCCAATATTGCGGGAAATAGCGTTGAAAATATTCAATCAAATTAACACGATCCGTATGTACACCTCCAGCCCCGCCGCTACGTAGTGCAATATATTTGACGTGCGGATACTTGCAGTGCATGACGCGCACATTACTTGGGCCTTGCCGCGGTTTAATGCATGAGTACAAACCGCCGACTTTCTCCGTGGCGCCCCAGAAGAAAGCCAAAGCCCTTGGAATGCTAGGCCTTAACCCTGACGATGGCACTTTAGGGCCAAACGAAATCATCACAGCAATCGAACGATCATTGCGGCCGTAAAGGTCGAGAGCTGCACCCTGCGGAAAGCGTTCCACACCCCAGCTAATTTCCAAATATGGTAACTGATACGGATCAACCTCAGTCCGGCGAGCCCAGATATAAAACGATTTATCAGCATTTAGTCGTAGGTAACGCTGGGTTGGCGGACCGGCAAAAGTAAGGTGCTTCCTGCCTGCCGGCACTAAAAGAGGCCAGAGCTGTTTCCAACCGTTGCGCTGCAGCCAATGGTCAGCTGCTTGCCGCGGGCTATCGGAGTTGGTAGGTATAGGTTTGGTAAGGGTAAAGTAGTCCTTTGAAGCCGGGGGCTTTATCACTGGCGTATCGGAGAAGCGGAGCACATGAGACTTCGGCGTCGCCCACCCGATGCCAACGCCCATGATCACCATCAAGGTAAGCCAGGACCCGACTTGTTTGATATATGTGTTTGCACGACAACGCCAATAGCCACCATCTATCACATGCATGACGTCAAATCGTCTCCACCCCAGAGGAAGTTGTAGGCGTTACAAGCGGTGTAACCATTGAACGTTGTGCTAACGCTGTGAGTAAACGCTGATGAATATTGTCGAATCCACCATTTGACATGATCAACACCACAGCCGGATCTTGTACTTCAAGGCAGAGATGATCAATGATCGCCGCTGTTGTCGGATAGAACCAGGCCGGCGTCTGACGAGCCCGCAGCGCGGCAATCAATGACGCCGGCGACAGACGTTGTGCGGCTTGCAGCTGCCCCTTACGATGCACATCAGCAAGCACCACACGGTCAGCCAAGACCAACGCGTCGATAAAGTCCTGCTGAAATACCGCCCGCCGACTGGTTGCACTGCGTGGTTCGAAAACGGCCCACAGACACGCCTCAGGATAGGCCTGGCGGACAGCCGCCAGCGTTACACGGACAGCCGTGGGATGATGGGCAAAATCATCAATAACGGTTATCCCGTTTACCTCACCCCGCACTTCGCAACGCCGTTTGATATTCTTGAAGACTGCCAATCCCGCCGCAATCTGAGCAGCTGATAAACCCAGGTGGTGAACCACCGCCACCGCAGCCAAAAGATTTTGAACATTATGTTCCCCGAGTAGCGGACTTATCAGCTGAGCAAATAGAGCCCCATTGTATAAAACGGTGGCGTGCATACCCTGTTTCTGTGGCTGGCAATCAACCGCGCGCCAATTGGCCTGAGCTTGTATACCATAGGTCTGCACAGGGACCCTAAACGACGCATTGGTCAATAACTCTTGTACAGACGGCTGGTCGTTACAGGCAATCAATTGACCATCGACAGGTAGAAGTTGTAAAAAACGATTGAAAGCAGCTCGCACCTGTTGCAGATCGCGATAAATATCCGCATGATCAAATTCGACTGACGTCAGGACGGCTGTTCGGGGCCGGTAATGAAGAAATTTAGGCGCTTTATCAAAATAGGCGCTATCATATTCGTCACCTTCCACCACCACATGCGGCCCCTGCCCAAGACAAAAGGTGCTGTTAAAGTTGCACATAACAGCACCGACAAAAACCCTGGGGTCGCAACCTGCATGCGCTAGTAAGCAGGCAATCAGCGCCGTTGTCGTACTCTTACCGTGCGTACCCGCCACCACAACCGCATGTCGCGTCTGGATGAAAAAATAAGCCAGCGCCTGAGGAAAGGAAAGCGTCGGAATACCCGCCTGGCGCACGGCAATGGCCTCGGGATTATCTCGAGACACCGCATTGCCAACCACAACCCAATCCGGGCGTGGTTGCAGATGTTCCGCTCGGAAGCCCTCGTAGATCGCTATACCCCAGTTCTCTAGTTGGGTCGACATCGGAGGATAGACGTGCGCATCGGAACCGGTGACATGATAGCCATAAGCCTTCAACATACCGGCCAGGCCCCCCATGCCCGTACCGCAGCATGCAACCAGATGAATGTGATGAGGTCGTTCAATGGTCAAGATGAAGCAGCTCCTAGTGCACGCATAACAAGATTGTGAACGGCTGGTCGCAACTGCACAATACCTGTGGCGCCCCGCATCGGATGCACCCGATTGGTGCAAAAGGCTACTATAATCTGCCGCTCTAAATCAATCCACAGGCTGCAGCCGGTAAATCCGAGATGACCGATTGAGCGGGTTGAAAAAAAATCGCCCGATGACGACTTGCCTAGTGTCGGCGTATCCCATCCCAGCGCGCGGCTACTGCCAGGCGGAGGTGTCTGACGCTGCATGCTTTCCTGTAACAGAGAGGCCGGCAACCAGGAATGTCGACCGTCTGCTGTTTCCCACCAGGCGCAGGCAAATCGACATAGGTCTTCAGCCGTAGCAAAGAGTCCGGCGTGTCCGGCAACCCCGCCCATTGCCCAAGCATTTTCGTCATGCACCTCCCCACTCAACGACCGCCGGCGCCACCCACACACTTCAGTGGCGGCATAGGCTGCCGGACATGTTGGCAACGGGGAAACGCCACCCAACGGGCGATAAGCTGTGGCACGTAAAGCAAGCGGCTGTGCGACTTTCCGGAGAAAGAGCGTATGCAGAGACTGTTGGTACTGCAACTCAAGAATGTCAGCAAGCAAAATAAAACCCAAATCGCTGTATAGCACTTGTGAACCGGCAGGATAAACCATAGCGGTCCGGAGAATCAATGCGGCTGATTGTTGACGATGCAACCAAGCCTTGTCTGGCCCACTGCATATTGGGCCATCAGGCAACAACACGCGGTACAACGGATACCAAGCTGCAAAGCCACTGGTGTGCGAGAGCAACTGGCGTATGGTAACAGCGCCCAGCGTCGTACCACTGGTAGCGGGATAAAAGCGCTGTAACTGATCATCAAGACGACAGAACCCTTCATGCTGGGCAATCAAAAGCAATGAGGTCGTCGCCACAACTTTGGTCAGCGACGCAATGTCAAACAAGGTCTCACGCCGCATGGGGCGGCGGCGCAAAGCAGATTCGGCAACACCATAGGCCTGGTGCCAAACGATCGCACCGCGATGCGCCACGCAAATCACCGCTCCGGGCACGACCCCGTCTTGGGTTGCTTGTCTTAGGTGCTGATCAAGCTGCTGCACAGTCTAAGTTCTTGGACAGAAGTTCTTGCCTATCCTATCCCTCTGAAGGACTGAAGAGCTGACGTCATAGGGATGACGAAAGTGAGCCGACAGCCTTTACAACAGGTGCTTCACACAGAACGAGACGCCCCTTGCGAAGTGCCACACGTGTTCCAAAGGGTAGCGCCAAAGGGTAGGGACAATGTCCGGCAGGAAAACCAGACAGAATCGGAATGTGCAAATCGCCAAGCACATCCACAATGATCTCTTGTACACGATATGGCCGTTTTCGATCAGCCTCATCAGGCTCAAGACTGCCAAAGACCAAACCTTGTACACCGGTAAACACACCGGCGAGACGTAACGCGGTCAGCATGCGATCAATGGCATAAAGCCGCTCGCCGTGGTCCTCCAGAAACAAAATGGCTCCTCGCGTATCGGGTAAAAACGGCGTGCCCGTGGCACAGACGAGTAACGACAAACAGCCCCCCAATAGTTGACCTTCGGCTTCGCCAGGCGACAACACCATCAGACTTTGCATAAGACACTCGGGCGGTTGCATGGCATCATCATCGCCCATCAGTATGCCTTTGATCTGTTGTTGCGCGGCGATCGCTAAACCCGGATGAATATCCTTGGCAACGACTGGCCCATGCAAGGTTACCAAACCACATTGGGTATACAGATAAAGCAACAGGCTGGTCAAATCGCTATAGCCCATGAGAATTTTTGGATGGGCGGTAATTAAATCAGGATCAAGATAAGGAAGGAGGCGTTGGGCGCCGTAGCCACCCCGGCAACACAAAATCGCCTTGATGTCAGGATCAACAAACAAGGCGTGCAATTCCGCCGCACGATCCGTATCAGTGCCGGCCAAATAGCGGTATTTGTCGAACACACGCGGTGTATAATGGACGCGAAATCCCCACGATTGTAAAACCTCTACACCCACTTGCAAGGCCTGCCGGTCAAACGGACTGGCTGGCGCCGCCAGGCCAATACAATCGCCTTCTTGCAAAGCGGGTGGACGAATCAACTGCTGCAGGGACACTTAGGCTTCCTGAGGTGTAGAGGTAAGGTAGCGTGCAATCATGCCGAGTGCGTAGCCGGCAATTTGTTCTTGAATGGCTTGACGGTCACCGGCAAATTGGATCTCTTCGCTAATGTTTCCCGTTGGTGTAAGCAGCGCAAAACAAGTGGCACCTAACGCTTTCGGTGATCGGCCACGAATCGGACCCGCAATACCGGTCTCAGCCAAGACCAAATCAGCGTGGCTTAAACGACGCAGCCCCTCGGCCATAGCACAGGCCATTTCTATGCTAACCGAACCGAAACGTTCGAACACCGTCGGGTCCATATCGAGCGACTGAATCTTAGCCTCTTTACTATATGCAATAATGCTACGGTCAAAATAAGCCGAGCTTCCGGCTAAGCGCACGAGCCGAGTGGCCATCAAGCCGCCACTCGTCGTTTCAACCAGCGCCAAACGCCAACCCCGTTGTTGCAACTGGGTGGCAATCGTCTCTTCAAGCGCCACAGTCGACTCCTTACCATACGCCCGAACCCTATCAATACTAGTCTAGTCCTGCATACTGCAACTATCCCGTCAAAATGACAAGACCCATCACCGTATCGTTATGAATCGACAGAGTCTTACAACCATCGGCAGACTTCTGCCGTACGATGTTAAAATTATAGCGGATTTCACGCCACATGACAGCCGTCGCTCACCTTTTCCAGGGCAATTGCCCTGGCTCGCCGTCAATCAGCCTTGCCGGATGCCAAGGTAGGAATAGCCTCACTGTAAAAAACAGGGTTAATGATGCTAGCCTCCTCTGCTGCGTCAGGCGCTTTTATCATACCGTTTGTCAAGATGTGGATCCGACGGAATGTTAAAAGAAGGTAGAAACCGCCTGCTTTGTCTATTTTTTGTTGATCTATCCTGGTACAATAGGTATTTCCAACAGCTTGAAAATTCACCGCTTGAGGGTCTCGCGGGGTGGCATCTTGAAGCGTTATGTTTGATAAAACAAGGGGGCATGGTGCTAACAATTAAGGCAAGCATTATTGGCGCCTCGGGCTATGGCGGGGCCGAGGCTGTACGGCTGCTGATGAGCCATCCACAGGTTGAGATTGTTCACCTGACAGCCGAAACGCAGCAGGGACAGGCGATGTCTAACCTTTATCCCAATCTACGTCAATTCATCGATCAGACCATGATCGGTGCCGATGCCGAACGCATCGCACGCGATTCGGATGTCGTCTTTGTCTCTCTGCCAAGTGGTAAAGCGATGCACCTCGTTCCAACGATGCTGGAGCAAGACTGCAAAGTGGTCGATATTGCCGCCGATTTTCGCCTGCATGATGCGTCTCTTTATCCCACCTGGTATAAATTCGACCACATTGCTCCCGGCTATCTTGGCGAAGCGGTCTATGGCCTGCCAGAGTTGCATCGCGAAGCGATCAGCAAGACCCGTTTACTGGCCAATCCGGGTTGCTATCCAGCAGCTTCTCTGCTCGCCTTAATTCCCCTGTTACAGACAGGCAAGGTAAAAACGACGGGCATTATCATTGATGCCAAATCCGGCGTCTCCGGCGCCGGACGTGGCGGTGGCGGCGGTTTGCGCTACGCCGAGGTGAATGAAAACCTGAGTGCTTATAGCGTAGTCGGACATAACCATACAGCCGAAATTGAACAAGAGCTTTCCGCCATCGCCGGCCACACCGTACGGGTCGTCTTTACGCCGCATCTGGTACCCATGACACGCGGTATTTTAGCCACCGTCTATGCGCCTCTCAATGGCGACTTGACTGAACAGGAAGCGCTGAATCTTTACGCTGAGACCTACAGCAAGGCGCCATTTGTACGGGTGCTAGACGATACATTGCCACAGACCAAGGCCACTCTGGGATCGAACTATTGCGACGTCACGGTGAAGATTGATGCCCGCACCGACACGGTCATCGCCATTGCCGCTATCGACAACCTGGGCCGCGGCGCCGCTGGCCAAGCAATCCAGAATATGAACCTGATGTTTGATCTGCCTGAGACCACAGGCTTACAATTTCCGGGGATTTTTCCATAGCCCCACTAACACTTATCGCCCGAACCTGCGAACGCAAGCTTGTGGCCCGCTTCTGAAGCAGGCTTTTGCAAAGGTCGTTTGGAAAGTCCCTCTGTGGCCTAAGACAGAGCTTTTCAGACAGCTTTTCAGGCTTGGAGAGACGCTTGTAAAAGCGTCTGACAGAGCTGATGGGCTGCCGTATAAGGGTCGTCAGCAGACAGAACAGCTCGAATTAAAGCGACGCCATATGCGCCCGCCCCAAGCACTTGCGCGAAGTTATCGGTAGTAATGCCGCCGATAGCAAATACCGGGATGGAAACCTGACGGGTAACGGACGACAGCTTTTGCAATCCCTGGGGCGGACCATACGCCAGCTTGGACGGTGTCGAAAAAACGGGTCCGAACACGACAAAATCAGCCCCGTCTAAAGCCGCTTGACGCGCTTCCTGCACATGATGGGTCGAAACGCCAATCAGCTTATGCGGACCCAAAATTCGCCGCGCCTGAGCGGTGGATAGCGAATGACCGGCTAGATGAACACCCGCCGTATCCAGGGCCAATGCGACATCCAGACGATCATTGATGAAGAGGGGGACGCCGTAGGGCGCAAGAGCTTCTTGCAGACGGGCGCCGAGGGCGTACAGCTCGCGCGCCGTAAGGTCTTTCTCGCGCAGTTGGACCGCACCGACACCGCCCCGCGCCGCGGCGGCGATAACCGCCTCCAACGGCCGTTCAGCCGTTTGTTGGCGGTCGGTCACCACATAAAGGCGAAAATCAACACGAGTCGTCTCAAGCGCCAATAATGCCCTCCAGCGGACTACTTGCCGTGGCATAAAGTTTACGAGGAATACGGCCCGCTTTGCAGGCCAGGCGGCCCGCTTCAACAGCCAGGCGCATGGCATGTGCCATAGCCAGTGGATCCTGCGCGCCGGCGATGCCTGTATTCATTAACACGGCTTCGACGCCAAGCTCCATGGCAATCGCGGCATCAGACGCTATCCCGACACCGGCATCAACAATCACTGGCACCTTGACCGCTTCCATCACCAGACGGATATTATAGGGATTGCAGATCCCAAGCCCGGAACCGATCGGTGCACCAAGCGGCATCACCGCGGCAGCTCCAGCGTCTTCCAGCTTCCTGGCCATGATGGGGTCGTCATTCGTATACGGCATCACGACAAAGCCCTCTTTGACCAGGATCTTAGTGGCCTTCAAGAGTTCCTCGGCATCCGGAAACAGAGTCTTCTCATCACCAAGGACTTCCAGCTTAATAAAATCCGACAGACCGGCTTCACGGGCCAGCTTAGCGGCGAGGACGGCCGACTCGGCGTCGTAACAACCCGCGGTATTGGGCAAAATCGTAAAACGATCACGATCAATGTAATCAAGCAGCGTCTTATCAGTACCCGGCAATTCCATACGGCGAACGGCCACGGTCACCATATCGGCCCCCGATGCCTCATGGCACTGCTGCATCAGCTCCATGCTGGGATACTTGCCAGTTCCGACAATAAGCCGGGACTGAAACTCCTTGCCGCCAATCACCAATGGTTCATCGTGTCGCATGTCATATTCCTCCTATCCGCCACCGACTGCCTGCACAATCTCAATGCGATCGCCGGCCTGTAGGGTGACGACTGTATGCGAACTACGGGGGATAACCTCCATATTCACAGCCACGGCAGTGCCTTGCCGATCGGCAAGGCCGAGAGACTCAAGAAGGCTACGCACCGTACTGCCTTCCGAGATCGTTTGTTTCTTGCCGTTAATGTGGACATCAATCATACAACAACCCTAGGCATAAAAAAACCGCAACGCGTAGCGTGCGGCAACCTTCCTCCCGTAAAGGCAACTCACCCTTACGGCTCCGATTGTATTAATGCGAATGAAAGGCGCTTCCCTACGCTGGCATTACCCAGGTCAGGTTCTGAGGGTTGTCACCATACGAATCTCGCCATACGGCAACTCTCAGCATCATACACCCCTAGCGTGTGCTTAACCATAGCAGACCCTCTGAACCTTTGCAAGCTACATATGGAGGGGGATAGATTTGCCATCCGCCCCCGTGAACACATACGAGTTCTGCGGCTACCGTGTCGTACATTTTCGATTATTGTTAGAACGAAATTTTACCGTCAACCTCCATGCGACTTATACATCGCCAGCCTAAAGTTGCGTCTTGCATATGACGACAAGTGAGAGCATCCTGCCTAAATCTACCCCTGTCTGTACAAAGGCTTGATACATGTCGACAAACAACTACCATTATGGATTGATCGGTAACTGTACAAGTGCGGCCTTGGTATCCAAAAACGCCAGTATTGACTGGCTATGTTTGCCATTTTTCGATTCACCCTCGGTATTTGCCAAACTTCTCGATACGGATCGTGGCGGCTTTTTTAAAATAGACGGTATCGACACCAAAACGGTGCATCAGCGCTATGTGGATGAAACAGCCATTCTAAAAACGACCTTTGAAACTGCACACGGCGTTTTTGAAATTAACGACTACATGCCGCGGTTCGCCATTGAACCTGAAAACTATTTTTGCCCATCGGAGATCCACCGCTCTATCCTCGTCCTCTCCGGACAACCCAAAATCAGCGTGCAGTTACACCCCATGCCCAATTACGCTTTGGGAAGTGTGACGTACGAAACCCACGACGACTATGTCAAAATGATTTCCACCTGCGGTAGCTATATGAGTTTCTATCTCTATAGCAACGTTGATATGGACGACGTCCTGCAAGGCAAAGCCATTGCTTTGCCAAGACGCACCTACTTTGTTCTGTCCTACCACGAAAAACTCGGCAACTTTACAGACACCGCGATTTACCACCAATTCGAAAAAACCAAGGCGTATTGGCTGGACTATGTGGGTAAACTTCGTTATCCCACCTGCTACCGAGACGATGTCATCCGTTCGGCCATCACATTGAAGCTGCTATCGTATCAACGCACAGGCGCCGTTTTGGCTGCCCCCACCACATCATTACCGGAAATCGTAGGCGGCGAGCGCAATTGGGATTACCGCTATTGTTGGATGCGAGACGGCGGCATGACGATTGATCTCTACTCGCGAATTGGTGATACCGAAACGTCGGAACGCTTCATGCGCTACATTCTCCAACGCATACCGTTGAAAAACGATCCGATCCAAATCATGTATAGTATTGAAGGCGATCGGGTCCTAGAAGAAACGATTCAAGAACATCTGCAAGGCTACGAAAACTCTTATCCCGTTCGAGTCGGTAACAATGCCTACACCCAGCAGCAAAACGACCTCTATGGCCAACTCATCGAAGCCATTTACACCTTCATGCTGTTCGAACACAGCATCAGGCATCGTGAAAAAATACAAATTACGGAAGAAATCTGGACCCTAGTTCGATCATTGGTCAATCACATTATTCGGGTTTGGGAGCAGCCCGATAATGGCATTTGGGAATTTCGTGGCGTCCAACGCCATTTCACCCATTCTAAGCTGATGAGTTGGGTCGGGATGGATCGGGCAGTCAAAATTGCGGCATATTTGGGTAAGCCCAAATATATGCCGATTTGGCGACATGTGGCCGATCAAATCCGCGATGATATTCTCAATCGTGCCTGGAGTAAGCAGGTCGGAGCCTTTACCATGTCGTATGACTCGGAGGCGTTTGACGCCTCCAATCTGCTCATGCTGCACTACAAATTTCTACCGTCCGATGACGCCCGGATCATTAGCACCGTCAATACCTACTATGACCACTTGGTCAAGAACGACTTCATGTTTCGGTATAAAATTGAAGATGATTTTGGCACCCCTAAAAACGCTTTCATTGTCTGTACGTTTTGGATAATCAATGCGCTTTATATCATCGGTAAAAAAGCCAAAGCCAGACAGATGTTCGACCATCTCCTGAAGCATCGCAATCATCTCGGCCTACTTGCTGAAGGGATTGAAATCGATACAGGCAGGTTAACCGGTAATTTCCCGCAAGCTTATTCGCACCTCGCCCTCATCCAATCAGCGTTCACCCTTGAAACCGATTACAATTGGTTAGATGAAGATATTTCAATCAAAATGTTGTGATCGCATGCCACTTGCCTAATCTTATATACAGGTCCACATCCATCCACTTGCGATGCTTGGGTCAACAACAATCGTGTTCATTTTCACGCACGCCGTGGCGGCCCTTGGTTGCTTGACAGTCCGTTCCATACCGCGTACTCTGCACAGCATACATTTGTGCTCTCGAGTTAGTTGTTTTTAGACATGCGTCAGTCAAATCGACGTGCAAAGGCTGAAGTCGATGTCAGGAGGCCCTAATGTATAGACATATTCTCGTCGCCACTGGAGGCAGTCCCTGGTCAGAGGCAGCGGTGGGCTACGCCGTCGTTCTTGCAGCACAGACAGGCGCTGTGTTGAAGTTCTTAACGGTATTGACGGTCGAGGCATCCTATAGCATGCCTGACATAGCAGGCGCCTCTGAATTGGTCTTAGACAGCATCGAACGTGAGGGGGAAGCTCTACTGCGGCAAGCTGCCGCTCAGGCAACGCAAGCCGGCGTGGCACACACGACGCAATATGCCTGGGGCAATATACCTCAAACGATTCTACACACGGCAACCGAAACGGCATGTGATCTGATTGTTTTGGGCTCACGAGGAACCACTGGCTGGAAACGCTTAATGCTTGGCAATATCTCTAACGCTGTGGCTGCCAAAGCTCAACAGCCAACCCTTCTGGTTAAGCAACTTTCTTCATCAATGCCTCTGAAATCTCCCTGGCGGCGTGTCTTAGTAGCGACCGGCGGCTCGCCCTGGTCGGATACGGCGGTAGATCATGCGCTTCAACTGGCCCACAACCAACAGTTCGAGGTGTGTCTACTTCATGTCGAGCGGCGCCGGCGACGCGGTGAGGACCCAGCCGCCGCCGAGAGTAAAAACATTCTTTCCCTAGCTGAAACGCGTGCGGCGGCAGCTGGTGTCCCTTACCATGCGACACTGGCCTCTGGCGACATTGTCGAAGCTATCCTTGAAACAGCCATGCAAAAACAATGTGATGCTATTATCGTGGGTTCTCGTGGCCTAACCGGCTGGAAACGTCTAATGCTCGGCAGCATTTCCAACGCTGTGGCTGCCAAAACGCAACTGCCAGTGCTGATCGTCAAGCGGTTTTTGGGCGCCTAAATGACCTGAGGCGACATAATGGAAGCGCCACATCGCATACAGGAACTCATACGCCTGTTTCTGAAGCTAGGCGTTTTAGCTTTTGGCGGACCTGCGGCGCATATTGCCATGATGGAGGCAGATGTCGTTTCTCGCCACGGCTGGCTAACCCGGCAACAATTTATGGATTTGATCGGGGCAACCCATCTCATCCCTGGCCCGAATTCTACCGAACTCGCTATTCACATTGGTTATACACGAGCCGGCTGGCGGGGACTTATCGCAGCAGGTGTCTGTTTTATTCTCCCCGCCATGTTAATTGTTTGGACCTTAGCCATTCTCTATGTCCGCTATCAGACACTGCCGCAGGTGAACTGGCTTCTCTACGGCGTCAAGCCGGTAATCCTAGCCGTTATTGTGCAAGCCTTGTGGCGGCTCGGTAGAACCGCCACTAAAAATATACCAACCGGCATCGTAGGCGCCGCAGTTGCCATTCTGGCTTTGATCGGCTGGCACCCGTTACTACTTCTGGCAATCGCGGGTCTCGGCCTGATGATCGTTAGCAATAGCCCTCGACGCATCCAACGCCATCGTCTATCCTCAATCGTACCTTTTATAGCAACAGCACTACCGACCTCTCTGGCCTCACCAGGCGCCACGGCTACCAGTATCACCTTATGGAGCGTATTTGGCTTTTTTCTCAAGGTCGGATCGGTGCTCTATGGCAGTGGTTACGTCTTGCTGGCATTTTTACAGGACGATTTGGTCGAACGCTGGCAGTGGATCACGTCGTCACAACTGCTCGACGCTATCGCCATCGGCCAAATCACCCCAGGACCGGTATTTACTACCGCCACCTTTATCGGCTACGTATTGGCGGGACATGCCGGCGCACTGTTGGCAACAATTGGCATTTTTCTTCCATCCTTCATCTTTGTCGCCGCCGTCAACCCCCTGCTTCCAAGGCTACGTCAGTCCCCTTGGGCGAGTGGGTTTTTAGACGGTGTGAATGCTGCATCGTTAGGTCTAATGACCGCTGTAACCTGGAAACTGACCACCGCCCGCCTTGCTGGATTGGATCACGGTCGTTATGGCCATTCTAAGCTGTATCGCGGTCTTTCGCTTCAAGCTCAATTCCGCCTGGATTGTCCTCGGCGGCGCTCTGCTAGGCTTGGTGATACACCTCGTAAGCTAGCCGAATTCTTTTGGCTTCATGACAACGCCGGTGGTGCCTCTTGGATGACCTGTTCGGCAAATCGCATGTCCACACAGCGTTCATAAGCAACATGCTGTTGGATGAAACCACCGGAGAGACAGGCGGCCACCAGCCATTCAAACCCTTCTGCGACCAACATGGGGTTAAGATTCCACAGGCCGAGCGTTTTATAGCGCCCCAGGGCTTGTGTCAACAGCTGGTGGGAAAGGTCAGGGAAAAAGTCGGCCACACAGGCTGCGAGTGTCGCGGCGTCATGATTTGCAATCCAGCTTTGGGTACGATACATAGCGCGGGTCATACGCAGCAGGCTCTCCGGATCACGCGCCATACATTCCCGTGTCGTATATAGAGAGGTATAAGCGGTTAAACCGCGATCCGAAGCAGCGTACCAGATATGCCCCGCACCGCCTTCCAAAGCGTGTTCAACATAGGGCTGAAAGATCTGGATCACATCCACCTCTCCGGCCCGTAGGGCCTCAACGTTGTCCGGCATCGATTGACCGGTAACGCGATTAACCTGAGACGGATCGAAACCTACCAAACGTAAGTCATGTTGCAGACACAACCAGGGGGTGGGCACCTCGCTAACCGTGGCCAACCGTTGCTCCATGAGATCTGCCAAGCGAAAGGTCTCAGACGGATTACGCCCGACTAAAAAAAACGGATCACGGCCGACCACTTCACAGAAGATGACCAAGTTGCAGTCCGGATTTTCGTTATTGGCCGCCAGCAGGCGAATAGGTCCACCCCAAGCGACGTCCCCTTCCCCATTCAGTAACATCTGCATGGTCTCAGCAGGTTGCGAAGACGTCACACGCTGCATGTCTAGCCCTTCCGACTCGTATGCACCAAGCGCAAAAGCCGCATAGAAGGGGGTGTAGAAAACAGCGCGAAAATTTTCAATAAGGATGATTGACATAGGCTAGATTTTCCTTTGCTGCCGTAAATAGGTACCTGGCTCCTGTTTCTGTATCAATCAAAAACGTTGATTGCTTATACGTTTTTGTCGACCTCATACAACCCGTCCATGTAACAAGATACTTAAATGAAATCACCATCTGCAACAACAAGCAACCACGCGGTCAACTAGCGGCTCGTTTACTTCAGACTGAACGCCTTGGACTTAAAGCGACCTAATAGCAAGACAATTTTGTAGTATTTAACATTTATGACGTAAAAATGACAAAAATGTTTTTATCGAGAATGAGCTAAGAACGACTTTAAATTATGTTATATAAATATAATCAATAGTTTATAAGAATTTTTCATTTGGCATGATATTTGTTATATCAGATTAGGTGTGGGGCAGTTTATACAAGGGTAGCGGCTGGCACCGATCTCGCAGCCACCTAGCCCTGACGCCAATGTGTCGCCTGTGAGTTCGGTCGTTATTGCTGCCCTAGGCGGAATGATTGTGTTATACTCGGTCCTATTCCTTGAGCGCATTATAAAAATGACGACCCCGTCGACGCAGTGTCTGTACATGGCGTCTGTGGCGCCTGGGGATGGCTTTTATCTGGGCTTTCGGGCTCGCATTGATCGTTTTCAAAACTAATCGCGGCCACTATTGGCCTCCGCGTCACACCCGAGGAAGAACTGGCTGGCTTAGATTTGTCCGAGTACCGAGCTGAAGCCTACCCTGACTTTAGCCTGACGCGTCCTGGCGTTCCCACAAGCAGTGTAGCCCCCATTGGAAATCCGGCGCCTGTAAGTCCGCAGTTCGAACGACGTTCCTTAAGGAGATCAGGAGCATGAAAAAGATCGAAACCGTGATTAAGCCATTCAAGTTAGACGAAGTAAAGGAAAAGCTCAATGCTTCCGGTATCCAGGGCATGACGGTCAGCGAAGTTCGAGGCTTTGGGCGTCAGCGCGGTCATACAGAGCTGTACCGCGGGGCAGAATATGTGGTTGACTTTCTCCCCAAAACCAAGATAGAAATTATCGTTCCCGATCACCAAGAAGACATGGTCATAGAGACAATTATGGAAGCGGCCCGTACCGGCAGCATTGGCGATGGCAAAATCTTTGTCACGCCGGTAGAAGAAGTCATCCGCATTCGCACCGGAGAACGCGGTGAGGAAGCCATCTAAGCTCACCGCGTCAATCGTACAATTTCCATCACACCATTTACACCATGAAGGAGGACAGGATCATGACCCCTAATGAGGTACTTAAATTTGCGGCGGACAATGGTGCCAAAATGCTCGATTTGCGGTTCATGGATTTGCCAGGTCTGTGGCAGCATTTGACGGTACCGATTAGTGAATTGAGTGAAGATGTGTTCACTGACGGTTTCGGTTTTGATGGCTCCAGTATCCGCGGTTGGCAGGCCATCAATGCCAGCGATATGCTCATTATCCCGGCCCCCGAAACGGCAGTGATTGACCCCTTCATGAAAGCGCCCACGCTGGTGATGATCTGCGATATCGTCGATCCGATCACGCGG
Source organism: bacterium (assembly GCA_027294925.1). Next base: position 10,816 of record JAPULM010000049.1, on the reverse strand, counting down.
GAAAACTACTCGCGTGATCCGCGTAACATTGCCAAGAAAGCGGAAGCCTTTCTGAAATCCACAGGGCTGGCGGATACGGCTTTCTTCGGACCGGAGGCAGAGTTCTTCATTTTCGACGACATTCGGTACGATAGTAACGAATATTCAAGCTATTATTTCGTCGATTCGGTCGAAGGCCAGTGGAATACCGGACGTGACGAAGGTCCGAATCTCGGCTATAAACCGCGCTATAAAGAAGGCTATTTCCCAGTGCCACCGATGGATAGCATGCACGATATCCGCACCGAGATGGTTTTGGTGATGGAACAAATGGGTATCCATGTTGAAGCACAGCATCACGAAGTAGCAACCGGGGGGCAAGCTGAAATCGACATGCGATTCGACGCCTTGCTCAGCATGGCCGACAAACTGCAGTGGTACAAATACATCGTCAAAAATGTTGCACGTCGCAATGGTAAAACCGCCACCTTTATGCCCAAACCGTTATTTAACGACAACGGCACCGGCATGCATGTCCACCAGAGCCTGTGGAAGGATGGCCAACCCCTCTTCGCTGGTGACGGCTATGCTGGCGTCAGCCAGATGTGTCTACACTACATTGGCGGTATTCTCAAACATGCGCCGGCGCTATGTGCCTTTGTGGCACCCACGACGAATTCGTACAAGCGCCTGGTGCCTGGCTTCGAAGCGCCGGTAAACTTAGCTTATTCAAGCCGTAACCGGAGCGCCGCCGTACGCATCCCAATGTACTCGTCAAGTCCCAAAGCAAAACGTATCGAAGTACGTTTCCCCGATCCAGCTTGCAATGCCTATCTCGCCTTCGCCGCCATGATGATGGCCGGTTTAGACGGCATTGAAAACCGCATTGATCCTGGCGAGCCTTTGGATAAAGACATCTACGAGTTGAGTCCGGCTGAGCTCAGCAAGGTGCCTTCGGTTCCGGCATCCCTCGAAGGCGCGCTTGACGCCTTGGAAAACGATCACGACTTCCTCACCAAAAGCGACGTGTTCACTCAGGATGTGCTGGAGATGTGGACCGACTACAAACGGAGTTCTGAAATAGATCCTGTACGATTGCGCCCACATCCTTATGAGTTCAAGCTTTATTTCGACATCTAATCACCCAAGCTGGACAAGCAAAACCAGGATGGCCGGAAAGGTCCATCCTGGTTTTGCTTGTCCAGCACCCTCCCATTCCTCCTACCAAATGGTAGACAACATCTAATGACGGGGGCATCAATGTCTGACGATATTTCTCTGGCAAAGGTAGAAGAAGCCCAGAAGATCGTGTATGAGCATATGCGGCCAACACCACTCATTCGCTACCCCTTATTGTCTGATGAAATGGGCCTGCAAGCCTATATCAAACATGAGAACCATACCCCGATCGGTGCCTTTAAAATTCGTGGCGGTCTCAACATCATGGCCCACCTGGCACATCAAGGCATCCTTGGGGTCATCACCGCCACCCGTGGCAATCATGGCCAGTCCATCGCCATGGCAGCGCGCTTACACAATATACCTGCAACCATTGTGGTCCCTAAAGGCAACAATCCTGAAAAGAACCATTTGATGCGGGCTCAGGGAGCAGAATTGATTGAACATGGTAACGATTTTGACGAATCACTGGTGTTGGTAGAGCAGCTTCAACACGAACGTGGATTATACAATCTCCATCCGGCCAATGAACCACTTCTTGTCACCGGCGTCGGCACCTATTGGCTGGAAGTCTACCAAGAACTCCCTGATCTTGACGTTGCATTCGTGCCGATCGGTGGCGGAAGTGGTGCTTGTGCCGCCATAACCGTGCTCAAAGCCTTACGCCCCGAAGTACGTATCATTGGTGTACAAGCTGAGAATGCGCCAGCCGTATACGAATCTTGGAAACAAGGTACAATTTGCAAAACCGATACCGCCGACACCTTTGCTGACGGTTTGGCGACCCGTGTGGCCTTTGAGCTTCCTTTTAGTATCTTACAACGGGGGCTTGACGATATCATTTTGGTAAGCGAAGAGGAAATGTGTCAAGCTATCATGCAACTCTTACGCACGACACATAACCTAGCCGAAGGCGCTGGAGCAGCTCCAGTAGCCGCTGCCTGGAAACTACGACAAACGTTGAAAGGGCAAAAGATTGTTATGGTGCTTAGCGGCGGTAATATCGACCTCGATACACTACGCCGGGTGCTAGAATGAAGGGTTATTTCTTCGCTTGGCTTTGTAGCGCATCGTTACAAAAAATGTAACACTATGCTCCCGGAACAAATCGTACCACCCATGCTACCCCTACGATCATTCCCAGGAGCATAGCTCAGTCACGTGCATTTTGTATAAAGGTATCAGAGGAATCGAGAATTTTATGCAGAAAATATGAGGAATATAAATGATTCTGTCGAAGTGCTTAGAAAAGTTCTTCAAGTTCTCTAGCACGCTGAGCAATGCGTTCATTCCAGTCCTGTAAAGCTTGCCCGCTCTCGACGTATTCTATAAAAGCATCGAGGTCACCAATAATTGCCGTATCTTCAGACGTCTCAGCCAATTCAGGTGGCAATGGCATTCACTACCCTCCATATTTGCGATGTGCCATATTCGTACTGCTTTTTCCCTGTTCCTGAAACCAGGGAGCACCGGTCTGATCTCAGGAACAGGGCGTGCAGAGGAGAAGAGTCGATGGAAGCCATGACAGCTTCCGGTGTACCTTATCGGAGGGCAATTCAGAAAACTTAAAAATAAACTACTCTAGTCCGCTAAAACTTTGATTTTAAAAGATAAAATGTTGGTATGAGACATGCCAGCGCGAGTAAAATAAAACGCTGTGGCAAAAACACAAGCCTATAGTGCTCTCATTTTATCGGATGCCTAGTGCAACCGGGCAGAGATCCCTATTCGGTTCTAAACGTCGTATCAAATTTGAAAACAACATGTCTCACCCTGCCAGTTTGGCAGGGTGATTGCGGTACGCAGGACTAGGTTGGCAGGTAAGCAAGCCAAAGCAGGACGTTGAATGATTCAATTATAAAAACCCTTTGAGGTAATCTCGATAACAATCCCATCGGGATCGTGCAGATAAATCGATCCGGCCGTATCCGAACCGTGGACTGAGTGCTTTACGCCACGCTCTCGTAATCGCGCCAGAATAATTTGGTATTCATCAGACGGCGTCGTGATTGCGACATGATGCATACTCCCAACACCAAGGTGGGCTGGATTTGTATGGTGCTCAGGAAAATCAAAGAACGCGAGTAAATTACCGCCGCCCATATCAAAAAAAATATGAGTCGATGTGGGCTCATCACGATTCGGAGCAATTTTGACTAGGGGCATCCCCAATATGTCGGTATAAAATACAATAGTCCGCTCTAAGTCGGAACAAACCAACGCCAGATGATACACGCCGCGCGTGCTGGGCTGCATCGGTCCAAACGCTGCCTTGCCCTTTGGGGTATAAGTATCAATCAAAATCTGACGACGCTCTGGATAGTGGGAAACCGGACGTTTTGTCATACTTTTTTCTCTGCTCATAGACACCAATGTTTACGAACGGTATGCTACAGCTGACACCGACATGTGTCAACCGATAGGCAGCCACACGCTCAAATTCTCAATAGGAGGCAAACAATGAAAAAGACATTAACGGCCGAGCAGCTGGAAGCTTTACGACAGCTGGATGCACCAACAGTCGCCAATGCAATTGAGACGTTTGATGTTCAACCACGCAACACGGGCTTTATGTCCCCTGATATTGGTTGTATATTCCCCGATCTTGGCGTCATGGTTGGCTATGCTTGTACCGCTATTATTGCAGCCGATCATCAACCACCTAAACAGCCTAAGGTTTCCCGCTCGGACTGGTGGCAAAAGATTCTGGCAACACCCGCGCCGCGTGTTGTGGTCATGCAAGATAGCGACCCACAACCCATCGGCTCATTCTGGGGCGAGGTACAAGGCAATATCCACAAAGCCTTGGGCTGCAGCGGTGTCGTAACAAACGGTGGTGTACGAGACTTGGACGAAGCAACTGCTCTGGGTTTTCACTTTTTTGCTAGCGCAGTGCTCGTATCACATGCCTATGTTCATCTTGTCGAGATTGACGCACCCGTATCGGTTGGTGGTCTCGTCGTGAATCCTGGCGATTTGATTCATGCCGATCAACATGGGGCACAAGTCATACCCATTGACATTGCAGCGCAGATTCCTGAAGCAGCCGCTAAGATAGCTCAAAATGAGCGACGTATTATTGAGGCCTGTCAATCCCAAGATTTCTCAATCGACAAATTAAAACAAATCTATAATTACATATAATCTCCTTGATGTAACATTTTTGGCACGACAACTTCACTTGCGTACACCTTTGTCCTGCATGCTTACGTCGTGCCGCTTTGATGCCGATATGGAAATCAAACGCCTTATATTCCTGTGGCAAAATTACTTTCTTGGCGATCGAGCAAAAACAGGAAGGCGGCGGAAGGCTAAGCATGAACAATTCTGCACAAACCACAAAACAACTCATCCATGGCCTTTCTGAAATACGCCTACGTATTGCTGAATTAGACAAAAAAACGCCTGCTGATGAGCAGGCAAATCTCGAAAATACATTAACCAAAGTCCGTGACGAGCTAGAGATGCGCGTCGCACAACGCACGGCAAATTTACAGCGTGCGAATCAGCGCCTACAAGCCGAAATTCTTCAGCGTAAGCAAGTCGAAGAAGCACTGCGGGATAGTCAAGAGCAACTCAAGGCTATTTTTGAAACAGTCAGTGACGCCATCGTCACCGTCGATCTCCACAACGTTCTCACAAGTGTTAATCGTACAGCAGAAGTAATCTTTGGTTACCGACGAAACGTGATGGTTGGCAAGCCTCTCGATGTTTTTCTTACTCCAGAAAGCGCCATGCTTGCACGTGAAAGGACTCAGAAAGCGATCAAGGGGGAGAGCCTATCTTCCAGCTTTGAACTTGAAGGACAACATCAAGGCAAAACCAAAGTCCCCCTAGAAGCTAAAGCATGCCTGTTGTACGATGGCGAAAAACCCATAGGTCTCGTCTGTGTCTTTCGTGACATCACGGAGCGCAAACGTTTGGCAGAGCAATTACGTCAGGCGCAGAAGATGGAAGCCATCGGCACCCTAGCAGGTGGTATTGCGCACGATTTTAATAATATTCTATCAGCAATTATTGGCTATACAGAACTCGCGATTTACGACATTCCCCAAGCTAGTCCTCTCCAAGACACCATGCAAGAAGTCTTAACCGCTGGAAATCGCGCCAAAGATCTGGTTCAGCAGATCCTTACCTTTAGCCATAGACATGAGCATGAACACAACCCGATACACCTACATCTGATTGTAAATGAAGCTCTAAAACTTTTGCGCGCCTCGTTACCGACAACAATTGATATTCAATCCTACATCAGAAAAGACATTGGACAGGTACTGGCCGATCCAACACAAATACATCAGGTCTTAATGAATCTATGCACCAATGCCGGACATGCGATGCAAGATAGGGGTGGCCTGCTGGAAATTCGTCTTGATCCCGTAGACATAGATAGCAATGATATTTTTACGACTCACCATTCCACATTACAACCGGGACCACACATATGCCTAAAAGTCTGCGACACTGGACACGGCATGAGTTCCGAAGTCTTAGAACGAATCTTTGAACCCTTTTTCACCACCAAAGAAATTGGTCAAGGTACGGGTATGGGTCTAGCAGTGGTACACGGAATTGTAACAAGCCACAACGGCGCGATCACCGTCCAAAGCTCACCGGGACAAGGAACTACCGTTAAAATTTATTTGCCTTGTATCAAGGAGATCGGGGCAAGCGTAGAACTGTCACGAGAACCTATCCCGCATGGGAAAGAATGCATTCTATTCGTTGATGATGAAGTCGTTCTCACCCGTCTGGGACATGCAATGTTGGAACGATTAGGTTATAACGTGGTGACAAGAGCCAGCAGCATCGAAGCGCTTGCTACATTTCGCGCCTCTCCCCAACGTTTCGATCTCGTCATCACCGACCAAACCATGCCGCAAATGACAGGCGAACAACTCACGAAAGAACTTCGCCAAATCCGACCCGATATGCCAATCATATTATGCACCGGATTCAGTCACACCATGAATGCAGACAAAGCCCAAACACTCGAGATCGATGGATTTCTCATGAAACCGCTGCTGATCGACCACCTCGGTAGGGAAATCCGGCGCGTTTTTGGCCTACAGTTGTCGAAATCAAAAGCCTTAACATAGTTTCCATCTCATCGTCTTGACCTTATGGCCCAGATTGTGTTCTACTGCAACGGCTACTGAACCTACTAGCCCGAATGCGGGAAAGTCAGTGTACGCTAAGGAACAACTATGCACGACCAGCAACGCCTTCACCCAGGCGCTGACATGGAAGGCTTCGTGAACGAAATTATGGCATTCATCGGACTCGATGAAGCTGATATAACGTTGATTCGCCAAACAGCGCCGGTGGTGTTGAAACATGAACGGGCGCTAACAGAAGCTCTCTATGATCATTTCTTAAAGTTCCCTGCGACAGCGAGCTTTTTTCTCAAAGAAGACGGTACACTCGACAATCAACGACTCGAACGACGTAAACACGCTCTCGGACGCTGGCTACGCGAAACTGCTGAAGTATCCATGACGCACGACTTCGTATATTACTTACTATCCGTCAGTCTGTCTCATAGTCACCGACAATACGGACCAGGTGGCAAAATACCCCCACAATTTATGGTTGGGGCGATTAGCCTTACACAAACTGCTTTGGCACGGATATTTCAACAAGAGTTGGATGACCTGCAGCATGCCTTTGAAGCTGCCTTGGCGTGGAATAAACTGATGTTAATGCACTTAAATGTGCTGCTATTAGGTTATTTTCTACCGCCACGTCAAACTTCTTGATCAAGCTGTCTTTCAACAACTTGTACAGTCCCTGCACCACCATCCAGAACAACCGTACTGCCGTCAGGAATATAGGATGTTGCTGAAGCAACATTGAGGACGGCTGGAATGCCATACTCACGGGCAACAATCGCGCCATGTGATAGGTAACCACCTGTCTCCATCACCAATCCAGCCGCAATCAGAAACAAGGGCGTCCAGCCCGGATCTGTCGAGGGAGCTACAAGAATTTCACCAGGATTCAAACGGACACCTTCCTGCGGCAAACGCAACACGCGTGCGGTTCCTGTCACACGTCCAGGACTTGAAGGCAACCCGTGTAACACCTCAGTCCGGTCCATCAGCGGCTGCTCGTAAAAGGGGCGATCACCAACAATCACTTCGGGTGGCTGCAGCGCCGCGTAACGCTGACGTTCAAAACGCCGCTGTGTAATCTGCTGCGTAATCTGCCGCGCATCCTTTTCGTGTCGTAAAACGGCTCTAATCTCATCGATCTCCAACAAAAACACGCTTTCAGAATCAGCAAGTACGCCATCCTCTACTAAGAAATGCGCTGCTGCAAGCGCCACACAGCGTCCGCTATCAATGAGTTTCACAAGATGGGATTTGCTATTTTCACGTAACCGCGAGAATGCCTGCACACGACGTAACACAAGACGAAACCATAACCGGCGCCAATGGGAAAGATTGCCCCATACCTCACATTCGGCAACATACCGACGACGCGCTTGTTCCTGCGGATCAAAAGGCATATCTTCCTGATCAAGTGTGACATACGATGCCAGGACGTCAAAAAGGTAATCCGGTTGTTCCCGCCAGCGAGGATTTGCCATCTCGACTTCGTACAAACTACGGTGGCCAAAAATATCCAAAAACCCCTGCCAAGAAGCAGCAAACGGTGTACCGGCCAATTCCTTTTGCCAGGCAGACCATTCGCCGCGTTGCAAAAAGCGCATCACCTCGGGTAACTGACGGGCCAAACGCGATATTTCCCATAGACGGTAACTATGCTCAGCACTACTAATATCGCCGATCCCAGTTACCAAATCGGCAATCAGCCCCGTACGCGCCCGTGGCAGCCAACGCTCGATAAGTTCTCCGAGGTAGACAAAATTACCACTCATGGCCCAGGATAAATGGAGATGCTGCAATAAGAACGGACGCGTCATCACAGCAAACGTCTCAAGTTTTTCGAGCACTGCGGCACGATCAAGATAAGGCGCTTGTTGAATTTCTGTCTGCCAACGCAGCGTCACCTCGTCAAAACGCGCCGGCGCCGCCTTACCAACACGATCGGCAATAACACTGAAACGTAGCGCGTTACACAACCATCGGATATGCGTCCAAAGCGACGCAGCAGCGCCCGGTGTAAAGCCCTGCACCATCGCCCCGCCTAACTGGGCGACTTGTTGTTCCGGCGGTGTCCCATACAAATCGTACGCACTCTTCTGAAACAGAGAGAAATTAAAATACGGACGGCCCCAAAAACGCCGAATGATTGGACAATCAGGCGCGACTTTATAGCCGACTTGTGCGAATTGATCTCGTATCGCTGCTTCAAGTTGAGGACGCATGAGCGACCAGGTGAATGGCGATACAAGTCCAGGCATGATGTCCTTCAAATTGGCATTGCTCCACACAATTTCCACGGCTGAGGTTGTCTGACTCGCCAACGCCGTAATCGGCCGACTCTGCACAATCCAGTGCCGCGTTCCATCCCATACCCATTCGACATCCTGCGGTCCACCACGGAGCGCCTCAATATGTTGGAGTAGCTCACCCAGTGTTGCGATATTATCCGGTGTTAATAACGGCTGCTGACCTGACTGCCACAAGCGTCTCTCCAAAATCCGCTTTTCCGGCCCTTTTAACACAACGTGCTGTTCGGGTTGCACCGCCCCGGCCACCACGGCAGTGCCTAGACCAGGAGCCGCATTAATCACCATACGCGTCGAGTCGCCACTTATCGGATCTGCTGTAAAAGCAACGCCGGCGCAGCGTGCCGATACCATAGCTTGAATGACAACTGCCATGTGAGGGAGTGGGCTAAAATCACCCAGACGCTGACGGTAGGCAATGGCCCGGGAAGACCACCAAGAGGCCCAGCAGGCTTGAATTGCAGACCAGAGATTCGCCTCATCCACCTCTAAAACGCTCTCGTATACGCCAGCAAATGAAGCCGTGTCACTATCTTCCGAGACAGCGGAAGAACGCACCGCCCAACCGAGTGGTGCAGGGGTAACTTGATGGACAATAGCGTGGAGCATCTCTCGCATGGCAAAAGGAGGCTGTTTAACCAACAGCCTCCGGTGTACGTCTTCGATAGAACACGTTGCCGTAATCCCCCCCATCTCCAGATAGGCAGCCAACGCCTGCGTTGTCACGACACAACCCGGCGGCACCGGCACACCAGCCTGAAACAAACAGGCCAAAGCAGCCCCCTTGCCTCCCGTCTGCGCAACATCCGTTGCTTCAGGAGCCGCAAAAGGCTGTATGTAGGGTATACGGGTTGGCGTCATTCTGTTTTAGAAGCCCTGCAGAAATACGCCTTGCTGGGCGGCGTAGGCCAAAATTTGATGTGGATTTACAACCCTTGGGCCGTTCGCGTTCAGACGTATCACAAGACGCTCGCGCTGCCGAATTTTTCGCTCTCTCTCGCCATCAAGGGCTATCGTACATGCACCAGCGGGCACCTCGACCTGCCCACCAATCTCCAATGGCGCATAACGTCGAACCCCGACTGGCACAACAAGGCCAGGCGCAATGGGGACCAAGACTGTCGGCGTACCCGTGTGCGTCTCAATGATCAAACCACTGTCGTCTCCTTCTGCGCTCTGAGGTATATTGCCAGCCAGTGCCATGAAGCCAATCCGTGCGGATAAACGCTGCGCCACCACCACCAGACGCACGGTTGCAACATCCCAAATCGCCCGCGAAGCGACTGACTGTTGATCGCATATCACAGCATCCACCAAAGCCAAGTCGACCATCTCACCATTCACTTCAATATCGAGTTGAGGTCTTTGGGTAATTGCATCCGGTGCGTCAACAAGCCCCTGCGCAGCGATACCGGCCGCCATACCGGCCAGGGTACCTTCAATCATGTAGGGAAACACGTTGTTAGTCCCGGTTGATACCGGCAAAACCGGTATGGTACTAGCGGCCTTCGCCACCGCACGGTTGGTACCATCACCACCTAACGTAATCATGCAATCCACCCCTGATTCTTGCATCCGAGTGACGGCCTGTGTGGTATCTTGCTGGGAAAATTGTGTCGGCATCTTGAGTTCCTGCACAGTGACGGATAATGTCGCACCGCCCTGTGCCCTGCGGCAAATGTCAAAGGCGTCAGGCATCGTTACAACACGATCAATCCCCATCGCGTCCAACCCGATAAGAATTCGGCGCACAATATTAACTTTTTCATGATTGCTAAACACCGAACCATGCGCCACTAAGCGCCGAATATCTTTTCCTGACGCCGGGTTCGCAATAATACCCACACAAGTCACAACGGTTTCTCCAGATGAAAGCAACGATTAACAAACGGTCGTATGTCTGACAGGTTGAAAAAACGTCATTATATAAAACAGAAGGGCAATTATCAAAAGAAGGGTGCCGGATAAATAGAGCCAGACAAGACCAAAAGCCGGACCTATCCAATAGCCCAGCAGCGGTCCAAGCGCCGCGCCGAGGTCCTGAAAGGTTACAAACAAGCTGAGGTAGGCGCTGCGCTTACCAGGAGGGGCAATATCACCTGCGACCGCATTGAACGCCACATTAAGTATCGTTCCAGCGCTAAACAGCAAAAGAATGACGACAACAACAACCAGTAAAGGCGGCGACAAAGCCAATGCCGCCACCATAACAATACCAACTGGCATAGCGCCAATAATTAT
>JAPULM010000489.1 GCA_027294925.1 bacterium | reverse complement strand
CCTGATCCAAGGCTACTTGCGCCGTTTCAGCACATCCGGATTGATTAAATTTTTAGGCTGGCCGTCCAGAAACGCTATGATGTTGTTAATCGCCGCTTCGATGAGCGTCGCGTAGCCCTCATCCGTGAAGCCGCCGAGATGCGGTTGCAGTAGTACATTGGCTTGCCGGCGTAGCCAGTGATCCTCAGGTAACGGTTCTTGCCAATATACATCAAGGCCGGCTGCACCGATGGTCCCATTTGCCAACGCTTGCCGTAGCGCTTGTTCGTTGATCAGGCCGGCGCGGGCAGTGTTAATCAGCAATGCATGCGGGCGCATCAGGTTCAGCTCAACTTCGCCGATCAGGTCGCGGTTTTCTGGTAGCATCGGGGCGTGTACCGACACCACATCGGCATCGGTGAACAGCTGCTCAAAAGGGACGTATTCGGCGCCGTTGGCCCGGGCGCGTTCGGGTGTTAGATGCGGACTCCAGGCAATGACGCGCATGCGAAAGGCGTTGGCAATTTCAGCCACCTGTGCGCCGATGTGGCCGAGGCCCAGCAGACCGATCGTTTTGCCTACCAAGCCCCAGGCCGGCCGGGTTTGCCATTTCCCTGCACGCATCGCCTGGTCGTTCATCGGGGTCTCCTTCGCCAGGCCCAGGATTAAATTCCAACTTTGCTCCGCCGTCGCCCGCTTGGTGTGCGTGCCCTGTTCTGAGGGCGACGGGGCGCATATCAACACGCCATGCTCGGCAGCCGCCTGCAGATCAATATGGGTCAATCTTGCGCCGCATACCGAGAGCAGTTGTAAGTGCCCTAGGTGTGACAGCAGCTCAGGCGTGAAGATCACCCGGTCGCGGATGGTTATCACAATATCGGCGTCACGTGTGCGTTCAATGGTCTCGTCATCAGAGGCAGCTTTGGTGGTATAGGTGGTAAAGTCGGTGCGTTCGGCGAGCTGCTGGACGCTATCAAGCTGTTTGGCATAATCGAGATAATCTTCAAGCAGGACAACGCGCGTCATCGTTTAGTTCCTTACTCAAGGTTTGGTGGTTAGTCAATTGTGGCGGCATGCATGAGATGACCTGCCGACGATTTTGCACGACTCGATTTGGATTTGCAATGGGCTTGTGTTTCCTTTCGTTCGTTTCTACAATGCATCGACGGTCCACATATGCTCAATAGGCTTGGCGAGTCAGATGTCAACAGGGCAGACGATGGACTGTGCTTCCCGGATGTCTCCTTCATGAGTGGATGGTGTATGACGAAAACGGCGTTCATCTACACGGATGCGTATGTCAACTTTGCGTATAGCGACACGCACCCGTTGAAGCCATACCGGCTGAAGCTCACTCACGATCTTATCCAGAGCTACGGCCTTTTGGCGTTGCCGGACAGCCAACTGTTTGCAACCACCCCAGCTCAGCGCGGTGAACTGGAATGGTTTCACAGCCCAGCTTATCTCGATGCGCTGGAGGCGGCGGACAGCGGCGTCGATCAACGCGATATGGCGGCTTATGGCCTTGGTCCCGGGGATAATCCGGTCTTCGCCGGGCTGTATGCGTGGTCACAACTGTGTGCGGGGGGCAGTCTAGAGGCGGCGCGCTTGGTCGAATCCGGCGCTGTCGACATCGCTTTTCACATTGCTGGTGGCCATCATCACGCGATGTCCGATCGAGCCTCCGGGTTCTGCTATGTCAATGATCCGGTTATCGCTATCCTCTACCTCTTGCGACGGGGTTATCGCATTGCCTATATTGACATTGACATTCACCATGGCGATGGGGTGCAGGCGGCATTCTACGACACCGATCAGGTGCTCACCATTTCGCTGCATGAAAACGGGCGGTCCCTCTTCCCTGGCACCGGCTTCGTGCAGGAGACCGGCACCGGCAAAGGCAAAGGGTACGCCGTCAATCTCCCCCTGCCGCCGGGGGTAGATGACGATGTTTTCGTAGAAGGCTTCACGGCCATTGTGCCGCCTCTAGTTGAGGCATATAAACCGGACTTCGTGGTGACGCAACTCGGCGTTGATAGCTTTCGTGACGACCCGTTGGCCAACGCTCAGTTGACGACGCACGGTTTTATGCGCGTGCTACAGCAAATTAAGGCATTGGCTCCGCGCTGGATCGCCACCGGCGGCGGCGGCTACAACCTGCCTAACGTCGCCCGCGCCTGGACCCTGGCCTGGGGATTGATGAATGGTGTGCAGGTTCCAGATCCACTACCCGAGAGCATCATAGCCGAGTTGCGACAACAAGGATATACAGGCAAAACGCTCCGAGATCCCGACATCACCCTACACCCGACCCATCACGCGGCTCTGCGGACTGAGGTGCAGAAGGCGATCAGCTATCTCGAGACGCATGTATTCCCGCTGCACGGTTTGACCTAAGTGGGAGGAAACATAGGGCCGCGAGGCGTCGGTGGCATCCCGCCCCCAAGAACTCGGGAAGTTACATACCTTGACAGCATGTATTACTATCTTAACAATCGTATTACATATATGAAAAATTCTTACCGCAAGGTATGTTGTCATGCAGACGTCAACGGTAACGACCAAAGAACAGATTACCATTCCGGCGGCGCTTCGCAAGCACATGGGACTTCGGCAGGGTGATGAGGTCGCGTTCATGGTTGAGGATGGCAAGGTGGTGCTGGTACCGGTACTGAATGACATTGAGGCAGGCTTCGGCTTGGTGCAGGCCCACCACAGCGTCAGTCTTGAGGATATGAATCGAGCCATTCGGGCACGAGCTAGACGATGATCGCCGTTGATACGAACGTGCTTGTTCGGGCGGTGGTGGACGATCCGGATCAGTCTGTTCAGGTCGAGGCTGCGCGCACACGCGTCCGGCGCACTGAAGCACGCGGCTCACCCTTCTTTGGAACCGGAGGATGTCCGGCAGGCTCTCCAATACGCGGCATGGCTCGCAGAGGAGACGATCCATCCATTGGAACCGGTTCACCCCTGAAATTTCTGGCGGATAGGGGGATGTTCTCCAAGACAGTTGCATTCTTACAAACCCTTGGGCATGATGCTGTCTATGAGGCCTTCCTAAGGATTTGCCGATGCCGTTTGCCGCGCTAGTGGTCATCACGGTTCGGCCATTTATGCCACTCACGACCAACGATCCCAACGCAGCGTTTGTGCAACAGGCAGGCGGCTCACCGGTCCAAACTTCCCCATCGGATAGCCGACCGGGATCAAACAGAAAGCTTCTATGTCATCGGGTAATCCCAACACCGCTTTGACGGCAGTTCGGTTCGATAAGCCGAGTGTCGTCGGTGCGGCGCCCAGATCCAGCTCACGGGCCGCGAGCAGCAGATTTTGGACGCCCGGCCAGACAGAACCTGCGGCACGGGCAGCAGCTAGAGCATCCACCGGAGCATCAAACTGATAGCACGCAATGATGAGCGCGGGTATTTGTGCCATGTGGTCCGCCTGCCAAAGCACGGCGCCCAACATGCGAGCGCGTTTTTCCGCCGACTGGTGCGGAAGCGCTGCGGGACGTCCTGATGAGGGCCCCACATAGGCTTCAACCGCGATCCGGTTGAGTTCTGCAAGTTTCGCCTTCTGTTCAGCATCACGCACGATGACCCAGCGGGCACTTTGGCGGTTGGAGCCGCTCGGTGCCTGGTTAGCCGCATTGATGAGTTTCAGCAGAGTCTCTTCGGGCACCGGGTCTGACTTCAGTCTGCGCATGGCCCGGCAGTTGTAGATGGCTTCGAATAGCTCCATGTCCCCTCCTCATTCAGTCGTTAGATGATCTCGTGGCATGATAACAAAACCTCTCCCTTTATAGCGCAGACAACCATCGGGATTAGCATTTCCAAATCTTTGTCAGTCACAGTTGCGCCAGCATTTACGGCCACCATGTTGGGAATAGCGTCACAAGCTTGTTGATTGCTATGGGCATTCGGCAAGTCTAACGATAGACGTCTTTACGGTGTCCGATACCGACAACAAGAACCACGAGGCGCTCATCTTCGATGCGACAAACGATTCGATAGTCGCCAACCCGGTAACGCCATAGGTTAAGTTGTCTGTTAAACCTCTTCTAACCAACGCTCTATCTGAGGTGACCGACCGGCCTGGTTGAAGCGTTCCAGATGTTGCAGGCCATAGTTTTCATAATCAAAATCCAGAGTGGCGACCGCCCACTGGACCATACCCCACAGACCCTCGCGCAGGTCTGACAAAATACGCGTCAGTTTCAGTCGGGCCCGGGTTGACCGGGAATATTGGCCAAAGTAGCTGGTGAGCAGGAGGTGATCTTCCTTATCGCTAAAGCCGTTGTTTACGGATAGATTGGCTAAATCAAAAAAGCGGTCGCCCCAGCCGGCATATTCCCAATCCAGCAGCCATAAGCGTTCGCCATCGTCGATGAAGTTAGCCGCTAACAGGTCATTGTGACAAGCCACAAGCGGTTCCTGGTGTTGGCTGAGCGCTGTCTCAAACCGTTGGGCCAGAGCAAAGATGTCTGAAATGTTATCCGGTAGCGGCGAGCCGAACTCAGTAGCTAACGTTAAGTAACTTTGGCTGATGTCGAACACCGAAAAGTGTCCGGCAAAATCCTTGATGGCATGATAACGCTTCATCAACTGGACGATTTGTCGTAGCGTGTCGGGGCGGCGAATATCCGCATCAGTTAAGGTGCGGCCGGTAATGAATTGCGTAACAAATACATTCTCTTCCGGCAAAAAGGCGATAATTTCCGGGGCGATACCTGTTTTGAAGGCAGCTTGCGCACATTTGAACTCCGTGGGCCGGTGAATGCCGTGTACTTCGGTATTTTCGCCGCCAATGCGGACAACATAGGCGGCATCATCGACGTCCACCTTGTAATTTTGGTTGGTAATGCCCCCCTCGAGGGGGGTATGCGAAGTCGATTTACCGGTAAACTGAGGCACACGGGCCAGGACAGTTTTTATGGAATAAGCCATAGCGAGCAATTCTATGCAAATGGCGTTCGGGTCATCGTCTCGGGGATGGGTAAGCCGAGGAGATGGCCAATAGTAGGTGCAATTTGCAATTGTGAAAGGGTCTTGAGCGAGGTGCCGCCGTGCATTTTATCGCTGGTCATACCGTAGATCGGCGGTGACAATAACGATGTACCCAGCTTCCAGCCATGCTGGAATCAAGTTAGCCATTAATCCTGACCTTATAGCGGTGGCTGGCCGGACAGAATACCACCAATGTCGCTGGGTTGAAACCGGATGCCGACAAAAAATTGCCCGAATTCGGCATAAAGGGCGCTGGCATCATCAAAGCGCATTTCGTAAATCAATTTTTTAAACACCAGGGGGTCGTCGGCAAACAGACTGACCCCCCACTCCCAATCGTCAAAGCCGACCGAGCCGCTGATAATTTGTTTGACTTGCCCAGCAAATTTGCGGCCTACTATGCCGTGTCCACGCATCCGTTGGCGCCGTTCATCCATTGATAGGGTGTACCAGTTATGAACCTCGCCGCGGCGCTTGTTCATCGGATAGAAACAGAGGTAACGCCCATCGGGTATGGCGGGATGTAGACGATCGTGCATGGCCTGTTTTTGCAAGGCCATCTCTTGTTGATAGCGCTCGTCGTAGGTGGCCGAATCGGGCGTGATGCCTGCGGCCGCTAACTTGCGTTGTATAGCGCCGACCACCTCATACAGGCCCAGCTCGATGACTGATATGTAGCCGTAAACCGGCTGCAAAAAGCGATACAGCGCGGTCTGACGCAAGCTGAGTTTGACGGCATTCAAGCTTTCTAAGCTTGGACGGAAGTGAACGAGAAGCAGGTCGCCTTTGTTACCGGTGAGGCAGAAAAACGCGCTGCTACCTTGCTCGGCGGTTGTGTGTTGGTCAAACCAGGTGGCGCTTTCCTCAAACAGAGCTGCTTGCTTGGATGGTTCTAAGGCGCCTAAGGCCGGCCAGTCCACGGCAAACATCTCGTGCTGGATATACCAACCCTCCAGGGTCTCAGGGGCTTCCGGGGTACGCATAACGACAACTCCTCTGTATGGTAGAGCACCAGGCGCGATTTAACGATTGTAATGACGTGATGAATGAGCAAAGCCATAACAAAAGATTGTATCGGGTTTGCCGCTATGGATCTAGTACGGCTGACCTTAAGGAATTGCCGGCGATGTGAGCTGTCCATCAAGGAAGTCGAGGACCATTGGACGGGCCGGATTGGGCTTGCCTGGGGTATGGCCGAGGAGGACGATTTCAGCATGCAGGTGATGCGGGGTGATTTCTAACAGGCCGACGGTGCCCAGGCGAATGTCTTTGTGGTGCGGGAAGGTCGGGCTGCCACTGTTGATGAGCAGGGCGCCGTCGCGGTACTCTAGGCGCTCCTGATGGGTGTCGCCGGCAACCATGATATCGACTGGGGCCGGAAACAGTTGTTGCAATTCCGCCACCGGGCGAAAGCCGCGTTGGAGGCTGTGTATCATGCCGAGGCGCCAACCGTGGAAGTCAAAAATCTCGATCTCTTTGCAGCGCGTATCTATGATCGGGTCATTATTGCCAATGGTGCAAGCGACCGGTGCGAATTGCTCGAGCCAATCCAACACCATGGGCGACGTGAGGTCGCCGCTATGCAGAATCAAATCAACGCTGGCGAAGAATTCAGCAGGTTCGGGGCCTAGCTCATCGAGGTCGCGGATGACGTTGGGTAGATGGGTGTCGGATAAAATTCCAATTCGCATGCCAGGGAATATACACAGGTTGTTGAACATAGTCAATGTTGGCGTCTATGCATTGACCCTAAGGCGCCTGTATGCTACCGTGGCCTCCGGTTTCTTGGGCACGTTGGTTTGAAGCACGGAGCGAGAAAGGAGTCGTCATGTCACAGCGGAGAGAGGCTGCGATTGTCGGTATTAACGAATACCCCTTGCGCGTTGCGCCTGGGATGAGTGCTTTGCAAATTAAGGCTGAATGTGCCGCTAATGCTTTAGAGGACGCCGGCCTGAGTTGGTCTGAGGTGGATGCCCTGTATGACACGGGTGGCGACCAGGGTATCGGCGGGCTCGGCATTGCTGAATATTTTGGTTTTAAGCCAAAACTGATTGACACGACCTACGTCGGTGGCACTTCATTTGAGTTTCAGGCCAATCATGCCAGTGCCATGATCGCGGCCGGCAAATGCAATGTCGCCCTCATTAGTTATGGCTCCACCGCCCATTCCGATCGCCGTGCCATTGGTACGGCGGGTACGACAGGGGTAGGTCCGGCGACGTTTATTAATAATATGGAAGACCCCTGGGGGCTGACCTTGATTGCCAATTACGCCTTGGTGAAGATGCGTCACATGCACCAATACGGCACCACCAATGAGCAATTTGCGCACATCTCGGTTGCCACGCGCCGCCATGCCATGCGCAATCCGCAAGCGGTGCAGGCGATGACCGATCTGGAGTTCGTCGGGGTGCGCGACATCTCAGTGGCGGATGTGCTTGAATCGCGCTTGATTGCCCATCCCCTGCGCCTGCTGGAATGCTGTATGGTGTCTGATGGCGGTGGCGCCCTGGTGATTGCGTCGCCGCAGGTGGTGCGTAATACGCCTAAAAAACCGGTTTGGATTATTGGCTGCGGCGAAGCCACCAAGTATCGCGAGAACAACGGTGACATTACCTGTAGCGCCGGCTCCCAATCCGGACCTATTGCATTTGCCGATGCTGCGGTGTCGCCGTCTGAAATCGACGTCTTGATGGCCTATGACTCCTTCAGCATTACGGTCATGTGTATGATCGAAGACCTGGGCTTTTGTCCCAAGGGGGAAGGCGGCAACTTCGCGGGCGACGGACATCTGGTATTTGATGATCGGCGCAAACCGGCGATTAATACGGATGGCGGCGGCTTGTCATCCAATCATCCCGGCCAACGTGGTATCTTTCTGTTATTAGAAGCCACCCGGCAGCTACGCGGAGAATCGACCTCGCAGGTGGCTGATGCAAAGCTGGCGGTAGCGGTGGGCAATGGTGGCCAGCTAGGATCGCGACACGCCACTGGCGTAACGATTTTGGCCGCTGATTAACAACATTATGTGTAAGGAAAGCGAAGACAATGGCAGCGAAACGACCTCAGCCTCGGTTCCCTGAGCCCGACACCCTACCCTTTTGGGAGGCGACCAAACGTCACGAGTTGACCTATCAGACCTGTGACACGTGCAGCACGGTCATTTTTTATCCGCGCCGGCATTGCACGGCTTGCGGCTCGAGCGAGACCACCTTGAAGGTGTCGAAGGGAGAAGGCGTTGTCTATACTTATAGCGTTGTGGTGCAGAGCCGGCACCCTGCCTTTGCGGAATTGGGGCCCTACGCGATTGCCTACATCGATTTGGACGAGGGCTTCCGCATGATGTCTAATATTGTTAATACGGGTGATCCGCTCAATGACATCCAATGTGGCATGCGGGTGAAAGTGGCCTGGGAAGACCAGGGCGAGGATGATATCTCCTTGCCGATGTTTGAGCCGGCCTAAGTACCTGGATAACATGCAAAAGAACTTTTGTCTAGCCAACTTATGAGGTGGGTTATGCAAGCATCTGAACATGTATATGTGATGCACATCGACGATCATGCGGTGTTCCACCCGGGTGGCAGCAACAATTATTTTGTCGGTCACCCGGATGAGGGCATGGTCATCATTGATACCGGTGATCAGCAGCGCCAATGGACCCAGCATATTCTGGATTACTACCAACACCTTGGCCGCCCTAAGATTGACGCCATTATCCTAACGCATAGTCATGGCGATCATATTGGCGGGCTAGATCGTATTTATGATGCGGTACAAGCGCCGGTGCGTTGTCATCCTAAGCTGGCTGAAAAACTTGAATCGATCATCGGCGAACGTGACGTGGTCGTGCCGCTCAAATCGCGCCAGGTGATTAAGGTTGGCGGCGGCGGAACCTTACGTA
>JAPULM010000488.1 GCA_027294925.1 bacterium | reverse complement strand
GCATCCATCCAGAGCTATCGGCTCTCCCGCGCCCTCGGTACGC
Organism: bacterium; assembly: GCA_027294925.1. Next base: position 3,705 of record JAPULM010000488.1, on the reverse strand, counting down.
TGATTGCAGCCCCATCGGACTTGAAGTCAGTAACGCAGTATTAGCCGATGAAACACCGTTATCGTCGTATCGCCCTGTCTGTTGGACTTGGCCTTGTCGCACTTTACTCTATTTACCCATTTTTCGAAAATTCGGGCCCCAGGGCGGCTACAGCTACGGTCGAAGAGGGGCCAATGTCAGTGTGGTCGGTCTACAACGGCAAGATCGATTCGAGGACGGCGATTACTGTCATGTCTAAACTCAAAGGTGGTGCCACAGTGATCGATTTGGCCCCACCCGGCGCAAATGTATCGGAAGGCGATGTGCTGGTGAGGCTCGACTCTGCTGAGCTCGAAGAACGCCTGTTGGAGCTGAAAAAGGAACTCGCTTTCGCACAATACGATTTTGAAGGCCTGGTGCACGCCACGATCCTCCTCGACCGGCAGGACAAGGAGCTGAAACTCATGGAGGCCCGTACCGAGTTCAAAGGAGAAGATCGATACCTGAAGGATATCATCGAGCTCGTCAAAGAAAATCTGGTATCACCGCAGGAGGTCGATCAACAGCGGGAGAAGGTGCGGGAGCACAGGACTAAGGTTGAATCCCTTGAGCTGGATCTAAAACTGACCGAGGAATACTTGCACCCCATGACCATAGAGAAGGCTAGAACTTCACTGACATCGGCTAAACAGTCGCTTGCTCTCGCCATCCGACAGCTCGAAGACTCGGTAATCAAGGCCCCCTCAGACGGGGTCATCGTCTATATACCCCTGCACATCGCCGGAAAATTCCGCAACATCCGTATTGGGGACACGGTTTTTGCGAACCAACCGTTTATGATGCTGCCTGACCTGAGTGATCTGGTGGCCCATATTGAAGTGCCTGAGTCGGAGCTCGCGCTCGTGCAAAAAGGTGCTGAGGCGGCCGTCCGCCTGTTGGCCTACCCCTCACTCTCGCTCAGGGGAACAGTCGAACACATCAGTACCGTCGCGCTAAACGTGCCGGAACGACCCAGCTGGCAACGTTTCTTCCATGTCGTTATCGGTCTTCATGGCGTGGATGCCCGTGTCAGGCCCGGCATGTCTGCTACCGCACACGTCCTTTCTTATCATAAATCGAAGGTGACGCTAGTGCCCAGAAGCACGGTGATCTGGGAGGGTGACCAGGCCCTGGTGACTATCGAGGGTCGGCACCGGATAGAAACAAAAGCAATAAGGGTGGGCATGGCAAATAACACTCACTACGAGATAATCGAAGGCCTGACGCCCGGGGAAGCGGTACTGCTCCAATGATTGATTATTCAGTCGTTGTGCAAATGCAGGATATGGAAAAGCAGTTTTCAGGTGCGTACGGCAACGTAGAAGTCCTAAAGAAAATCAATGTCTCGATCCGGTATGGAGAGTTTGTCGCCGTCACCGGTCCGTCCGGTTCAGGCAAAACCACATTCTTGCATCTTGCAGGTCTGCTGGACCTACCCACCGCCGGGAGTTTGCTGTTCGATGGTAAAAATGTCTCCAGCCTGGGGGAGCCCGAACTGGACGGGCTACGGAAAGAGGCGGTAGGCATGATCTTCCAGAATTATTATCTGCTGCCAAACCGCTCCGTATTCGAGAATGTGTTGTTTCGATTCCGCTACATCGATTGCGACCGGGCCGAAGCGGAACACCTTGCATGGGTAGCCCTCGAGATAGTCGGCCTTGCCGCGATTGCCGATCGCGAGGCGCGGCTTTTATCGGGTGGCGAGATGCAGAGGGTCGCTGTCGCCCGTGCGATAGCGCTGAGGCCCCGGCTTTTGATAGCGGACGAACCGACCGGCAATTTGGATTCGGCTGCAACTGCGATGATCATGAGTCATCTGCAGATGCTAAACCGAAATGGCGTCACTATCTTGCTGGTCACCCACAACGAATCGTTAGTGGACTTCTGTACGCGCCACCTGATCTGTCGGGACGGCCACATCGAAGAACCGCAGTCATGAACCATAATTTACAATTAACCTTACAAGATGTCCGGGACAGCATCCGCACACAACCGGGTCGCTTTGGTCTTATCCTCACAGCCATCTCTGTCGGAATTTTTTCTCTCACGATCCTGATCACAATATTGAGTGGCCTCAGAGATCATTCCGACCAGATCATCCAGGGACTGGGTATCAATGTCGTCGGCATACTGGGCCAGGAACTCACCGGGCAAACTACGGGAGGGCATCTCACCGAAGAGCATGCCGCGCTCCTGAGCGATAATCTATCGGCTACCACGGTGACGACCGTACGCAGTTTCAGTGTCTTTACTCTTGGGACGGACAGGATGTTGACACTTGTCGCCACAGATGAGTCGTTGGCCCATGTCAGACAGTGGCGCCTCCATGCCGGGCGCTTTTTGGATCAAAGGGATATGCGCTCACGAGAACGTAACGCCGTGATCAGCAAGCATGTAAGCCAGCTCTGGGATTGGGAAGTAGGCAACGTGGTCCTGCTGGGCAATCTGGCCTTCAATATAGTGGGTGTCATCGAGGTAGCGGGCGGCGCGCTCGATACGGAAACTGCTGATTCCGGCCTGATATTGGGTGAGCGGGTCGTGTTCGTCCCGAGGACCTTAGCGCCCTATTGGCTTAACAGCGAACAGTGGCCGCTACATGGTGTCGATGCGATCTTTTTGCGAGCGGAAAGACCTCTGGATTTGCACCGGGTCCTGGCCACGTCACGGCGACTGCTAGAGCAGCCAGGTGTGCGGCCCGGCCCGGTCTCGTGGGTGACCCCCGACTCCCTCATCAGGGGCGTACGCAAGCTACGCGACACTATCGGCATGACCGTGGGCGGTGTCTCGTTGCTCTCCCTGGTACTGGGCGGGACGGTCCTCGTGAGCATGATGGTGGCGAACATTCAAGACCGTGTAGCCGAGATTGGGTTGCGCCTGGCCCTCGGGGCATCTCGGCATCAGATCGCCCAGCTGTTTATGCTTGAGGCGGCAGTCGTCACGGCGGCAGCAGGTATAGTCGGTACGTTGTGCGCCCACATAATAATGGTCCTACTCCGCCAGTATTTTCCTGTGCCGGTCGCCTTTGGTGCGGCCAGTTGGTTCATCCCGCTAGCGATTGCGCTGGTGGTGGGAATCGCCTCTGCATACTTGCCAGCTAGATCTGCCGCGAAGATCAAACCCGCACAAGCCATTCGGTGGGGGTAGGCTCACTTATAGCTATAGTTTTTATATTTGGCGTTGAGCTGCCACATCGGCATGGAGGATTACTGCAAGCTTGCGTGATAGACAGTCCTTTGACATTGATAGCCCAAACGGAATCAAGGTAAGTGGATATTATCACAGACCAGAATTTGTATGTTACTCGCCGGGCTTAATCACGAACGTCCGCTGTGTGCCGTAAGCCGCCTCTCGTATTTTCAATCTGAAGGTCCGCTTTGGAGGAAATGGATAGCTCACAACGTGCAGAAAAGCTGCTTTTTAACAGGGTATGGGGGGTAAAGACCAAAGGCATGGTCAAGAAAGCCACCGAGGTGTAATCCCGCCAGACCCCCACTAAAAACATGCTTAAATAACCTATTATCAGGGTTCCTGCCTGAGACTAGCGAAGTCGTTCTATTACATGTGATTTACCAAGATGTAACGTAATCGGAGGCCGCGTATATCGGAAGGGGAGCCGACACACAGCTCACAAGGGCAAAGAAATCACCTCTCATATATATTTTTTTGTAAATTTTTTGGGGAGAACAG
>JAPULM010000487.1 GCA_027294925.1 bacterium | reverse complement strand
CGACTGCGATATCCGCGGGCAAGACTATCCTATGCAAGCGGCCACCAACGCGCACGGGCTCACCATCGTCAATTTTGGTATGGGGTCGGCCAACGCCGCTACCATTATGGATCTGCTGAGCGCCTGTGAGCCAAAAGGGGTTTTGTTTCTTGGCAAATGCGGCGGCCTCAAATCCTCTACTGACATTGGACACTTCATCTTGCCCATCGCTGCCATTCGCGGCGAGGGGACGAGCAACGACTATTTCCCGCCTGAGGTGCCGGCACTACCGTCCTTTAAGCTGCACAAGTTCGTTTCAGACAAAGTCGTTAAGCATGGACATGAGTATCGTACCGGCGTTGTCTACACGACGAACCGGCGCCTGTGGGAACACGATGATGTCTTTCTCCAACGGCTGGCCCGAATGACCTGTATCGCGATTGATATGGAAACCGCGACGCTTTTCATTGTTGGCCACCATAACGAGATCGCGCGCGGTGCGCTACTGCTTGTTTCTGATGTGCCACTTACCCCAGAAGGGGTAAAAACCGAGGCGTCAGACGTCCTGGTGACGGAGCGCTGGGCGGCTATCCACCTTCAGCTCGGCATCGAAGCGATGCAGGAAATTGGCGAAAAAGGGGAAAAAATCAAGCACTTTCAGTATTAAACCAAGCGCCTAAAGATGCTATAGTGCGGCGCGCAAAAGGCGTGTCAACTTATGTCCGCCTGCCTAGGCGATGAGCGTTTGCCAATGCTGGTCTTGCTGTTAATCGGTCGGGCCGCTACACTCTTTAACGAGAAGAAAGCCGTAGGGTCAGGCTGGGACGTCCCGTTTGATGGAAAGCTGTCTTGGCCGCCTCGGGTTAGATTCGGTCTTGTCGTAAGGAGAAGATGCATGAATAGACGTATGGCAACGTTTGGGCTGCTCTTGATGGTCGGCCTGGCTCTGATAGACGTTGCTCCTGTGGGGGCGCTTGCGGTCGGCAACATTGACGTGAAGAGCCGACGCGGTGCGCCCTTTTTAGCCGAGATTCCTCTGACTTTGGGGCAACGAGAGCGACAGCAGGGCATCACCGTGACGCTTGGTAATCGCCAAGATTATCAAGAAGAAGATTTGCCGCGTGCTGAACTTATTGATCGTCTCGCCGTGACCTGGCTGAAAGGACAGCGTGACGCCTTGCGTATTACATCGCAAGAAGCGGTCCCTGATGCCGCTTTTCATCTCGTACTGTTGGTGCATTCAGGGCAGGTAACGATTGTCAAAGCTTACCGAGTCGAAATACCCGCTGCGTCGCCATCGCAGGCGTCGGCTCCGAAGAAATCTACCCGCGTCGTAACGGCATCGAAGCCGTCGTCCGTGTCTTCAGCTTTGCACGCCTGGCAGCAGGGGCTGCCGCCACGTTACGGTCCAGTTGAAAAAGGTAACACACTGTACGGTATTGTCATGAAACTCGGTCTACCAAAAGGGACGCTTTGGCAAGCGGTGGTTCGTATCTGGCAGGCCAATCAGCCGAAATTCTCCAGTGGTAATTTACATGGCTTGCGATTTGGCTCGTTTTTACTGCTGCCGCCTGATTTGGCCGACAAGATTGCCGCGATGACGGCCAAGGAAGCCCGAGGCATTGTTGCCCAACAGTGGGACAAATGGCAAACCCTACGTCGTACGCTGCAGGGCCGGCAGAGTGTGGTTCCGTCTCGTCACACGTCGGTTGCGCTGGCTCGGAACCGTGTACCGTTAATGTCAAAACCGGCAGTTATTGTTGAGGCGATGCCTGTGACCATGGGGTTGCCGTTGTCGGTAGCGACGGTGGTGTTGCCAACTGAGTTGCAGCCGGCAACTCAGTTGGCAGGCGATTTGCGTTTGGTGTTCCGAGGGCTGGAGGAATTTCTGACCCAACGTTTGCCGGAGCTAGAGGGACGCGACCAGGTGCCGACATCGATTAGCGTGGTGGAGCTGCAGACGGCTTTACAGGGCTTGGAAGAACGCCTTATGCAACGGTTTCAGACCTCCGTACAGCAGGTTACTATCACGCAGCAGCCCCCCACTACTCCGACCCCTACCTTGCTTGAGCAAATGTTGCCATCAGGCTCGATGGTGCATGTGCTTGTCCTAGAAAATTCCTTGTTGTTACTGATTGCCGTTGGTATTCTTTGGCGGTGGTATCGTAGCCACCCATGAGGTCAGGTGATACGGCTTGTATGGCGAAGGTGGCCAAAACCGCCCAGCCGCCGGCTCATCCCTTCCAGCATTGGTCTTGGTATCTCAATTGGTCCACTTGATTCCGCCGTTAATAGTTCCTTCCCCGCTATTGCATCCGCTTTACCCTGGCGTCCGACCGGCTGCTTGATGCTGCCGAAGCGTCTTCCAACAGATCAGGCGCTACTGAGTTTGAGGCGTAACGCTGCTTCATCAAGGGTTTGTTGCTCACCACTAGCCAGGTGCTTCAGCGTATATCGTTGCTGGGCAATTTCATCCGGCCCGATGATCAGCGCATAGGGGATGAGGAGGGCATCGGCGGCTGAGAGTTGCCGCCCCAGTCGGGTTTGTTCCGGGTACACTTCTACTCTGATACCGGCTTGACGTAGGCGTCCCGCCAGGCCCAAGACGGGCGCCAGAGGGGTGTCCGGAAATGCACAGATCATCACCTGCGCTGCCATTTGTAAGTCCGGAAACATACCGCGTTCTTCCATCAGTATCAAAATGCGCTCCAAGCCGAGCGAGAAACCGACGGCTGGGACTTGTTTATTGCTGAACATGCCGACCAGGTTGTCGTAGCGTCCGCCGCCACCTATAGAGCCGCTGAAATCGTCGGAAACAATTTCAAAAATGGGGCCGGTGTAGTAGCTTAGGCCGCGTGCCAGGGCTGGCGTCAAACGTAGGCGTGGGCCGGCTGTTGTCTGGCTGGTGAGGTCGAGCAAGGTTTCCAGGCTTTGCAATGCCTCTTGAGCTTGCGGCACAGGCAGGAGGTCGCGTAGCTCTGTGAGTCGTTGCGCGTTCGGCTCGTCTTGCGAGGCGGTAGTGAAATCGAGCAGACGTTGTGCAGCCTCAGCACTAATACCACGCTGTTGAAGCTCTTCATGAACGCCTGACAGGCCGATTTTGTCTAGCTTGTCAAGGGCGACTAGGGCAGACCCTTCAAGGGCTGTGTCGATGCCTGCCACTTCGATCATACTGCGTAGGATAACACGGTGATTGAGCGCAATGGTGACATTATGAAAACCCAGGGCTTGTAGAACATCGCTGATGGCGTTGATGACCTCGGCTTCGGCCAGTAGGGAGGTGGTGCCGGTGATGTCTACGTCACATTGATAGAATTCGCGAAAGCGGCCTTTGGCCGGCCGGTCGGCGCGCCATACCGGTTGGATTTGATAACGCTTAAAAAAGCGTGGCAGGGTATGGCCATATTGCGCCACCACACGTGCCAGTGGTACGGTCAAATCGTAACGCAGTCCTAGTTCACCCAGGTCCGCCATGGTAACGGCTTCTTTTGCCAGAGATCGTGATAGCTTGTCGCCGCGGTGCAGAATACGGTAGAGGAGCTGGTCGCCTTCCTCGCCGTATTTGCCAAGTAGGGTTGATAAATTTTCAATGGCCGGGGTTTCTAGGGGTAAGAACCCATAGCGTTGAAAGATGTCTTCGACTTTGTCCAGGACATAGCGGCGTTTGCAGACTGCCTCTGGTAAATAATCCCGCATGCCACCGGGTGGCTTGGTGCTCGGCATCGTTTCTCCCTCGTTATCGTTCACAAGGTGTTAGGTTTTGGTCCTCAATCTTATTTTTCTATGGCAGTGGGTGTCGATGGTGCCATTCGGTGGCCTGCTCGTAAGCATAGGCCACGTGTAGAACGCCAGCTTCGTCAAATGCTTTGCCAACAATTTGCAAACCTACCGGCAAGCCAGCGCTGGTGAACCCACAGGGAATGGAGATTGCCGGTAGGCTAATGAGATCAAATGGTAACGTATTGCGTGGCCGTAGCGCGTCATGCCCAGGTGGATCAGGGGTGATGGGCGTGGCTGCGACGGGTGACGTTGGCATCACCATGGCGTCGAAGGCCGCTAAAGCGTGGCTGGTTTCCGCCGTCAAATGACGGCGCAGGCGTTGTGCCTGAACGTATTGTACGGCGCTGTAGAAATCGCCCATTTCGATTAGGGCTCGAATCTCATCGCTAATCGCCTCGGGACGCTGCCGCATGTCGGCGGCATGATAGGCTGCTGCTTCGGAAAACAGAATGATTGTACCTACCGAACGGACGGCATGCATATCGGGCAGGGCAATTTCTTCTACCGTGGCGCCGAGTTCGCGCAAGACGTCGAGTGCTGTTTCCACGGCGCTTAGCACGTCGGGGTCGCAACCTTCGAAGAAAAAATCTCGCGCTACGCCGATGCGGCTGCCGTGCAGGTCAAGCTTGAGTGACGCCGTGTAATCGGAAACGGGGTGCGAGACACAGCCTGGGTCGCGGGCATCGTAACCAGCCAGTACCTGCAACATGATGGCGGTGTCAGTAACCGTGCGGGTCATTGGTCCGGCGTGATCCATCGACCAGGCGAGGGGGAGGGCGCCGAATTTGCTGACGCGGCCGTAAGTTGGTTTCAGACCCACAATACCGCAACAGGCGGCCGGCTGGCGAATTGATCCACCAGTGTCGCTGCCTAGGGCGCCGCAGGCTAGCCCTGCGGCAACCGCTGCTGCCGAGCCGCCACTAGAGCCGCCTGGATGACAAGCGGGATTCCAGGGGTTGCGCACTGGGCCGTAGTGCGGGTTGGCGCTGGTTGTGCCGAAGGCGAGTTCGTGCAGGTTGGTTTTGCCGACGATTACGGCGCCGGCTTGCTGCAAGCGTTCGACCACCGCTGCGTCGTGGTCGGGAATCCAGTCGGCGAATAACGCTGAGCCATAGGTGGTATGTACATCACGCGTGGCGTACAAATCTTTGACCGCAATTGGGATGCCGTGCAGAGGGCCAAGGTAATTACCGGACTGCATGGACGCCTCAGCAGCCCGTGCAGCGTGACGGGCGCTGTCCGCCATGACGGTAATGTACGAGTTGAGCCGTTCGTCGTGCTGTTCAATACGCGCCAGCGTGACCTCTGTCACCTCTACCGGTGAGAGGTCGCCGGCAGCGAGACGCGGGGCGAGTTCGGCGATGCTATTGAATACCAGGTCAGATGACCCCATACCCGTCTCCTTCTGCAACTGGGGTGCGATGCACAGCCGCCGGCTCAATATCGCGCAACTGGGATTCCCACCCCTGCAATGCTTGTACGGCGCGCACCATGACCACCAGCCGTCCCCGGTAGGCTTCTGTTTGCGCCATACTCAGGTCGCGTCCGAGGACATCACGGGCCATTTGTTGTAACTCGGCAATCGAAAGTTGACGCACAGAACCGCTTTCCTCCATAGCAGGCCTCTCCGTAATATTGTTTGATGCGTTCGACAAGAGATGTTGTGTGGCTGACAGGATCCTATCACGAGGCGGTTTCAGGCTCAAACCAAACCCTCGCTTTACTCACCTGATGCCCTGTCCTACAATGCTGAGCATCTTACCTGAGGCACAATTACGACGGCCGGTCGGTCATCGGTCATATGAGGAGCCAGCTTATGAAAATTACCAAGATGGAAACCTACTTTTTGTCCTGCCCACTGCCTCAGCCGGTGAGGACATCCAATCATACCATCAGTCAGGTGAGCGAGGTCATTGTGACCTTGACGACAGATGCCGGACTCGTTGGCATTGGTGAGGGGCATGGGCCGTTTTTACTGCGTCAGGGTGCCGATGGTCTGAGTGTCGTCAGGGACATTTTGCAGGCTATTACACCGCTTATTCTGGGTGAAGACCCATTTAACGTTGAGCGTATTTGGCAAGACTTATTTGCCCTGACATATACCTCGGTGCGTGGCATACCGACGCTAGCGCGTCAACAGCGGCAATTGATCACCGCTATGAGCGCGATTGATATTGCACTCTGGGATCTGATGGGCAAGGCCGTCGAACGGCCGGTGTATGCCCTGCTAGGTGGCGCCTTACGTCAGCGCATACCAGCCTATGTAACCGGGTTTTATTATAAAGACGGTGAACAACTCGACGACCTGAAGCGTGAAGCCGAGTTTTATCTGGAGCAGGGTTATCGTATCTTGAAGATGAAAGTGGCTGGTGTCACACCTGAAGCGGATGCCGAGCGCGTGCGGGTGGTGCGTGAGACGGTAGGGGACGACGCAGAGATTATGCTGGACGCCAATCAAGGTTGGAGCTTGTCTAGCGCTTTGCAAGCGGTGCGGCTATTTGAGCCGTACCGTATTTTCTGGCTTGAAGATCCGATGCCCTGGTACGATGAACGACAGACCATGCAACGTCTCAAAGCTGCTACCAGCATTCCTATCGCTGCCGGTGAAACCGAGTATACGCCGTTTGGACTACGCCGTATGGTGGCGGACGGGCTGGTTGATTATCTGATTGTCGATTCCACCTGGTCCGGTGGCCTGACCACCTGGCGCAAAGCTGCCGTGCTGGCCGAACTGTACCAAATCCCCATGGCCGCGCATCACGATCCCCAAATCCACGTGCATGCCCAGGCTGCTACTCCGACCGGCTTTATTTTGGAATCGTTCGCCGATCCCGAGCGTGACCCGCTGTGGTTCGAGTTGTTCCGTCAGCGCCCGGAGATCGTCGACGGCTTCATGAGTTTGCCGGAGGCCCCTGGGCTTGGCCTGGAGCTACGCCAGGAGACGCTGGAAGCTTATGGAGTTAAAATTTTATAGACGTTATCAGGACGGTCTGTTTTCATTTCAATGCTCCCTTAGTCTTTGCCTTACGGAAAAACAAAACCAGAATAGCGCCGGTCAGCGCAATGATGATAAAGATGCTGCAACTATCGTTGAACGCCAGGAGCGACGCCTCACGATTGATCAGGCGGCTCAGCAGCACCTTGGCGTGTAGGGAGGGCGCCAGCCCACCGCCAATCTGGGCGGCAAGGCGTTGCATAGAAGCCAAGGCTTGCTGGGTGCCGACTGATGATAACTGCTGGGTTTCGGCCAACAGCGCCTGCCGGATGGCATGGCGTTGCTCCAACATGGCGGCAAGTAGTGAGACGGTCAAGGCACCGCCAAGCACGACGCAGAGATTGAGAATGGTGGTCGCCGCTTTGCCACGTGCCGGTTCCAGCCCGCTAATGCCGATTGGATAGACCACCGGATAGGTCAGGCCGAGTCCGATGCCACGGCCGAAGTAGAAAATCAAGATGATCGAGGCCGATAAGCGCAGATCGGCGAACATCATCAGGAAGCCAAAGGCGGCATAGGCCAGATAGCCCACAAGCATCATCAAACGAGGGTCGACACGGTCGCTCACCCAGCCGGAAATCGGGGTACACAGAACGAGAAAGGCTGAACTGGGAAACATGATCAGGGCCGCGTCTTGGACGGAAAAATCATACATGCGTTGCAAGAGTAGCGACACGATGAATGGCCCGCCGGAGAACATGCCGCCGGCAATCAGTGCTAAGATAATGGCAATGGCATATTGCGGGCTGCGAAAGGTGCCGAGATCGATCATTGGGGTTTTGACATGCGGTTCGATCAGCAGAAACGCCAGCAGAGCGGTGCCAAAAACGATGAACAAGATCACAATAGGCGTTGCATCCCAACCTTGGCGTTGTCCATTGCTGACGGCCAGCAACAAGGCGGTGAGAGCTGTGCTAAAGGTGAGGAATCCGAACCAATCGAAGGGGACGCCCCGCTCGCGCGGCGAACGACGCATGATGAGCACAGCGATCAGCAAGGCAATCAGGCCGGGGGGGATATTGGCGAAGAAGGCGGCCCGCCAACTTAGCTGTTCGGCCAAAAAACCGCCCAGCGGGATACCGGTCAGCGAGCCGCAGGAGGCGCCCATGCCCCAGATGGCGGTGCCTATGCCACGTTTTTCCAGCGGAAAGAGGTCTAGCATAAGCAACATCGTGACGGGCATGATGATGCCGCCGCCCAGGCCCTGAATGAGCCGGAAGATGATGAGCATATCGACGCTTGTCGCCATGCCACAGGCTACCGCGCTACTGGTAAATAACAGTAGGCTGTAGATGTACAATTCCCGCGCTCCTAGCACGCGTACCAACCAGCCGGTTAAGGGAATAACGACGGCATTAGCCAGCATATAAGCGGTGATCACCCAGCGAATGGTGACCACGTCCGTGCCCAAGCCACTCATCATTTTAGGGATAACGATATTGATGACGTGGTTGTTTAAAACACTGATGTAGCCGCCCAGGACAATCGATGTCATCGACCACCAGATATAGGCGGTTGACGTGATCGGTGTATCAGTTAACGGAGGGGCTGCTGATCTCGATTGTGTTCTCATGCTACAATAGTTCCAGATAGGTACGCTTTGACAGGAGCCTAGCATAGGTTGCCTGAGCCGGGCAAGCCGCTGTGGTGGAGAAAAAATAGGGCGAGGCGTGATGGTGAGATAGCTATTGCTAGGAGGGCGCCGCGATGTTTGAACGCTTAGAGACATATTTTGGTCAGATTGGGGCGAAAGGTGATTTTTGCAGCTTACGCGTTGTCCAGGAACGGTCGGAAATGATTGCCGTGCGGCAGAATATTTTACAGCCGGTGGGAACGTCAGAAGATATTGGGGCGATGCTAACGGTATTTGCGGGCGGGGGAATGGGATATGCCGCCACCAGTAATTTGACCCTAAGTGGACTACAACGTGCCGCCGATCAAGCTTTGAGTTGGGCAAGGCAAACGGCGTCACATAGTGTGGTTGATTTTTCTAAGGTGATTGCCGAACCGCCGCATGGCGAATATAGGAGTCCGCAAGCCATTGCCTGGCATGTCGTATCGCTGGCGGACAAAATCGATTTGTTGCAGACGGTGTGTAAGCAACTCAAAATTGACAATCGCATTGTCGATTGGAGCGCTTCGTTAAGCTATACGGAAATGGATACGCTTTATCTGACCTCTGATGGTGGGCGCGTGCGGCAGTTTTTTCGCTACATGGTTCCGATGTTAAGCGCTACGGCAAATGAGGGCTCGGAAACCCAAAACCGTACCTTCGGCGGACGCGGATTCTGCCGTCAGGGTGGCCTGGAGGTACTTGATCATTTGGGATTTCGTGATGCAGCGCCGCAGATTGCGACCGAGGCGCTACAATTGTTGACGGCGCCCAACTGCCCGTCGGCAACGATGGACCTGTTGTTGGCGCCCGACCAGATGATCTTGCAGATTCACGAATCGATTGGGCATCCGTTGGAATTGGATCGTATTTTAGGTGACGAGCGCAACTATGCCGGCACTAGCTTTGTCACGCCGGATATGTTCGGCAGCTATCGCTATGGCTCCGATTTGTTGAACATCACCTTTGATCCGACCAGGCCTGAACAGTTCGCGAGCTATGGATTCGACGATGAAGGGGTACCGGTACAGCGAGAATATCTGGTTAAAGAAGGTACCTTGCTGCGTGGGCTTGGTAGCCTGATTTCACAGGTGCGCGCTGATCTGCCAGGGGTGGCCAATGCTCGTGCCTGTAGCTGGAATCGACCCCCGATTGATCGTATGGCCAATCTTAATCTGGAACCGGGAGACGCTAGCCTGGATGACATGATCGCAGCAGTGGAGCGCGGCATCTATATGCAGACCAACTGTTCTTGGTCGATCGATGACTCTCGTAATAAATTCCAGTTTGGCTGCGAATGGGGCCGTCTGATCGAAGATGGCCAGTTGACCACCGTAGTGAAGAAGCCGAATTATCGGGGTATTTCCGCCACCTTTTGGCGCAATCTCAAGATGGTTGGCGACCAAGCAACATTTGCCGTGATGGGAACCCCTAATTGCGGCAAAGGGGAACCTAATCAAGTGATTCGTGTGGGGCATGCGTCCCCGGCCTGTTTGTTCGGGGATGTCGAGGTGTTTGGAGGCGCCTAGGGGCTATGCAAGACTATTTTTATGCACTGGCTGATCTCATTACGGCACTTCTGTACGGTCAGGAGAGGTATACCTGCACGTTTCACGGCGAAGATTCGGACTTCATCCGTTTTAACCGAAGCGCTGTACGTCAACCCGGTACGGTTACACAGCGTGTCTTGAGCGGGGATTTGATTAACGGGCAGCGGCACACGGCGGGTGATATTGCGCTGTCGGGCGATTTGGAAATGGACCGCGACCGCTTGGGCGATCTGATCACGGGTTTACGTGAGAAACTACCTTATTTGCCTGAAGACCCGTATTTGCTCTATGCCACTGAGGTGCATAACAGCGACCATCTTGGTGAAAATCGCTTGCCATCATGCGAAGATGCGGTTGGCGCGATTTTAGAAGCGGGTTGCGGTCGTGATCTTGTGGGCATTTATGCCGCTGGCGGGATATACGCTGGATTTGCCAACTCGTTTGGACAACGCAACTGGTTCGCGGACTACAGCTTTAACCTTGACTGGAGTTTTTACTATCAAGGTGATAAGGCAGTCAAATCGGCCTATGCCGGTTTTGTTTGGGAGCAGGACGACTTCGAACAGAAAGTCAGTACTGCTGCTGAGCAGCTTGGTGTCCTACGCCAAACGCCAAAAACGATTGCGCCCGGACGCTATCGGGTCTATCTATCGCCATCCGCGCTTTATGATATTCTTGATACCTTGAGTTGGGGCGGTTTTGGCCTAAAAGATCATCGTACCAAGCAGACCTCGCTGTTAAGAATGATAGAGGAGGGGATACGCTTACACCCGTCTGTCACCCTGCGCGAAAACACACGTGACGGGGTGGCGCCTAACTTTCAGAGCGCCGGCTTTATCAAGCCCGAGCAAGTCGTGCTCATTGACGCCGGCGCTTTCCGAGACTGTTTGGCCTCACCACGCTCTGCGAAGGAATATGGCGTACCTACTAACGGCGCCGCGAACCGGGAATCGCCTGAGTCAGTGGACATGGCTGGGGGAACAGTTGCACGCGACCAAGTGTTTGAACAATTGGATACGGGGGTGTACATCAACAACGTCTGGTATCTTAACTACTCCGATCGCTCCGCTTGTCGCATTACAGGCATGACGCGCTTCGCAACGCTCTGGGTTGCGCACGGCATCATTCAGGCGCCACTGAATGTCATGCGCTTTGATGAGACGATTTATCGCATGCTCGGTGAGCACTTATTCGGATTGACAGCTGAGCGCGATCTAATTTTGGATACCGGCACCTATCATCAACGCTCAACCAGTAGTGGTCGTGTCCCAGGGGCATTGATTGAAGATTTTACCTTTACGCTTTAGGCTGAGTGGTGCCATCACCCTGCCGCTTTGGTAGGATGACGTCCCGTGTTTTTAACGGCAAATGGCGTCTTTGGGGAAGTTATGGCGCAGGTTAAGCAAGTCCGGGTATTAGGTAACACGCTAATCGTGTTGGCACTTTGTGCCATTGTCCTGTGGTTGCTACGCGCTCGGATTGGCGCCCACCGCGATGCATTCGCCTGGGGTGTCCTGGCAGGGTTGGCGTGCGGCACGCTCTGCTGGTGGCAACTCCAGCGCAACATTGTCCGGCGTGACCGACGCTACGAGCGTAACAAGATTTTTGTCAATTACCTCAATATCCTTGAGGTCGTTGTCGCTGTCGTTGCTTATAATATTTATCTTGCCATTCCCTTCGGTCTTGCCTTAATTGCGGCCATTTTGTTGATGACTCTGTCCGCCCACTGGTGGACCATACTGGGTAGTACCTTTGGCCTGGTGAGCACGAGTTTTCTGGCTGCATGTATCGTCTGGTATGAACGCAACTATGGGCCTTTGTATTACCAATATAAGAGTGAGGCGTGGTCTGGGGCTGAAGGTCTACTGTATCAAGAAGGTGTTGTTGTCCAGTCTTTAAAACCGGCTGGCAAGGTTAAGGTTGGGGGTGTCTTATGGAACGCCGTGTCGATTAGCGGTGAGGCATTATATGTGGACGAACGAATTGAGGTGGTTTCGGTTGAGCGTTTAACGCTTTACGTGGATCGGGTCGCAACGAGCGCCACTGGCGTTAGCTCCAATCTTGTAGAGTCATGTTGACATGACGGTGTTGTATCGATCTACAATGGGTGTTATATGGTAAAACAAATGCCCGGTTTCCCAAACTATATGCGAGCACAACGATCATGGTGTCTGACAGTCTATGGGTAGAACTTACGCTAATCGTTTTGGCGATCTTGTTGCGTGGGGTGTGTCAGGGGGTCGAAATCGCGCTTTTGACCGGGCAGCAAAGTCGTTGGCAGCAATCGATGCCGGCAGATAGCCGAAGCGCAGTAGTTGTTGGGCAGATACTTGAATCGCCTGAACGGTTTTTAGCCACTATTCAGATGTGTATGACCTGTTGTGGGATGTTTGCTGCTGTCTTGGCAGGTGTGGTGGTGGTGCAAGATGTGGCGCTTTGGCTTGTGGCAAGGTTGGAAGGCTTTGCGGGGGCCGCCTGGGCGATGCCACTGGCGTTTGCCTTGGTGTTTGGCGGCTTGGCATATGTCTCCCTCATCTTGGGGCAATGGCTGCCTAAGGCGATCGCCTATCAACACCCGGAAGGCGTGCTGTATTGGATGGCAAAGCCACTCGTAGTGCTTACGAAGCTATGTGGTGGGCTGCGGATTTTGTGCACGGCCTCTTTAACCACCGTGTTATGGCTCCTCCGACAGCCACGGTTAGCAGGGTTAGCATCAACTGTCGCGATTACGGAAGAAGATGTGACGACGATGGTACGGGAGGGTGCAGAACGTGGCATTTTTGAAGAGGTAGAGCATGAGCTGATCGAGGGGGTTTTCGAGTTTACCGATACGGCGGCACGGGAAATTATGATTCCTCGTGTTCGTATTCAGGCCTTAGAGATCGCCACACCGCCTGACGAGGTTATTCGGAAAATGGGCGACAATGGCCATTCCCGAGTACCGATATACAGAGGCGATCTTGATCATGTTGTGGGCGTGTTGTATTTCAAAGACCTGCTGCGCGTGATTAGCGAAGAGCGTCCTTGGACGTTGCGCAGTCTGCTGCATCAGCCACTGTTTGTACCGGAAACCGTGCAGATTAGCCGTTTGTTACGAACGTTGCAGCAGCGACGTTTGAATATGGCAATGGTGGTCGACGAACATGGCGGCGTTGCTGGTTTAGTCACAGTCGAGGATCTGTTAGAGCAGCTGGTTGGTGAAATTGCTGATGAAGATGAGCCGCCGCCCGATGCACAAATTGTGCAGTTGCCGGATGGGTCTTTAGTGATTCAGGGTAGTGTGCCACTATCGGATCTATATGAGCGTTTCGATCTACCGGTAGAGGCCTCTTCAGACTACCAAACGCTAGCGGGTTTGCTCTTAGCCCGTCTAGGGCGCGTGCCGCAGGGCGGTGAAACAATCGTTGAGCAGGGCTACCGTTTTACCGTTGTTGATATGGACGGTCCACGTATCGTACGTATCAAGGTCGAACCGTATACGCCGGAAGAAACCGGTGAACGTGGGGTCGATTTGGCATCCAAGGACGTGGATCGGCATGATGACGTCAAAGGCGAAATATGATTGCTAGGCTGGGAAGTCCATTGCAGCCCCTCATGCTCATGCTACCGTTCCCAGTCTTGAGATCGGATTCTCAAGGCTGAGATGTACACCTCATCGTAAGGCTTCCGGAATACTGAATAATCGCCCCATCGGATACGCGTTAGCCCTTATTCCAAGAGGCCGGGTGCCTTCGCCGCTTTGTGTCGAATACTGTTGGCATGTGTTTTGCCTCAAGAGCTGGTAACAAACCTCATTGGATATATCTCATCATCCTATATAGGTTGGAGGGAGATCAGATATGGTGGAATACTACAGAAGTTCGCCTAGCCAAGACAATTTTTGGGATGCGTACGACATCGACGCTACTGACCATTCCCAGGCTATTTTGGCTCATCAGCAAGTTGTTCTCGAAGCAGTAACACCCAGAACGGACCGTCGGCATCATCCACGCCGAGAGGTGTCTTGCCGGGTTGATTATGCCGACACCAAAAGGTCTACGGGTGTTGGTCTGATCACCAATCTATCTATGGATGGTCTGTTTATGGAATATGTGCCGGGATTGGCGGCCGGAGACGCTGTGACAGCTGCCTTTCGTTTGCCGGGCAGCCCGCCTTTTAAGCTGAAAGGCGTCGTAAAGTGGGTAAATACGCAAGGTGCCGGTCTGAGATTTGAAGGATTGTCGCGGCAGGCAATCGGTTTTTTCTCAATTCAAGAGGTCGAGAGTATTAGCGCATACAGATCGTGGTTGCGCCAGATTTGAAGGCCGCAGCGGCGGCGTGATTGGCAAAGGGCTACCATGAGGATGGATGTTCATGTTATTCCGGTGCTTGACGCCAGCGTTGACCGTCTTTGATGGTCAATAAGGCAGATAGGCGTTGTCCAGCTTTTACCTGGTTGCCGGACGCATCAACAAACGTATAATCGCCCTCTTGTAATTCTAGGACCGCTGCATCACCCACGCTTCCAGCACGCAAGGTCCCTAATGTGTCGCTTTTTCCAATTGCCGCCGCTGCTTTGTCCGTCACCGTTGAAATGACGTCTGCCAACGGCATTTCCAATGCCAAAAAGGTCGACATAACACCAAGGAGGTCGTAGACCACCCGGTCTGGCGGTGGTGTATGGATGTCCGTGCTTAAGGTGTCGGGCCAGAATTCCTGCGAGACAGCAGCGCGGCCTACATTGAGATCGAAGTGAACACCGGCATGTCCGATATCCAGAATAATACCGCGCTTTCTGGCTTCATACACTTCCGGGCGAATACGGCCGTTGCCATCTAACACACCATGTTCATGTCCATTGAGAATATGAGTGGCGATATCACCCGGGCGCATAAAGTCAAACAGACGGACTAACGGAAATGGGGTATTGCTGACGTGTACCATCATTAGCGACTGGGTGGCGTCGGCAACTTGCCGCGCCATTTCCAGGGCCGGCATGGCGTTGTCTTCGCCGGTTGCGCGGCTATCGATACGCACTTTGACGCCCAGGACGTAATCCCGGTTGTCGGCAATACAACGGATGGCCTGGTCCATCTGGGCAAAGGCCAGATTTTGCAGCTCACCAATGCGTGCGGTGAGTGAGGTGAGACCTGTCGCGCATAGGTGCACAAAGGCATATAGGCGCGTCTGTGACGGCTGTATAATATACGCCCGCAGGGCCGGGTAGTTCCCCCATCCGGTGCTGCCGGCATCCACCGCCACAGTGACCCCGGCAGGAAGACAGGCGACATCGGGATCAACGGCGCCCGGCCAGCCACGATAAAAGAAGTGGCCATGGATATCGATGAGGCCTGGTGTGACAATATTGCCTGTTACATCGATGATTTCCTGTGCTGACTCAATAGACAAGTTGGGCGCGATCGCAGCGACTCGCCCGTCGCGAAACGCGACATCGCAAGGTTGCTGTATCGCTTGTGACGGATCAATGACTTCACCACCCTTGAGGAGGAGATCATACATTTCAGCCATATCGGTTTCCTACCAAATCAAGCGTTCCGTCCTGCCAAACTGGCGGGCAACTGCGGCGTGCAGGATTAGCGGCCAATAAAGCGCGGCTGTCGTTTTTCCCGGAAGGCGGCGATGCCTTCATCGCGATCTTGGGAGCGCCCTGCAATTGATTGGTTACGTGCTTCCATATTGAGGACGTCTTCCAGGCTCATTTCCATTCCTTGATACAATCCGGTTTTTGCCAACCCATGAGCTAAGGTTGGTCCATTTGCCAAGCGCTCGGCAAGCTTCTGTGTTTCCGCTGCTAATTGATCGGCCGGCACCACTCGGTTGACCAGGCCAATACGTAGCGCTTCTTGCGCATCAATAATATCCCCTAGCATAATCAGTTCCAGGGCTTTTGCCGGCCCTACGAGACGAGGCAAAAAATAGGTGCCACCACCATCTGGTACCAATCCAATGCGTGCAAAGACTTCGCCAAAGCGCGCAGTATCAGAGGCAATGCGCAGGTCAGTTGCCAGAGCCAGATTGCAACCGGCGCCGACCGCCACGCCATTGATGGAACCGATGACCGGTTTTTTCAACTGATGCAGCCGAAGCACGCAACGGTTAAGACGTTCAACGACATTGCCGCCGAGGTCGCCATCGAAAAACGTGTCTTTCCCTTCAGTCGTCCGGTCACGTTTTTGATCGCCACCGGATGAAAAACCACGTCCGCTTCCTGTCAACACCACAGCCCGTACCTCAGAGTCTGCTTCAAGCTCTAACAGAAGGCGCTCGAATTCAGCCATCATTTCTTCATCCATGGCATTCAGGGTGGCGGGACGATTGAGTGTCAGCGTCGCAATACTATTGTGTTTATCATATAGAACGGTCTTTTCCGGCATATGAGGCTTCCTTATTTCTTTTCTACCTTCCACCTGCTGCACGTCGTGTCCAAGAGGGTGTAGAGAATGGTGAGAAACAGCTGTTGTAATCCTTTGCCGATGGGGGCAATATCGATATATTCATCAACCGTGTGCGCCTGAGCACCACGTGTAATACCAAGGCAAACAGCGGGAATTTCTTGACTTAAGGGTAAATTGGCGTCGGTACTCGCGGCACTCAACATTGCCGGTCGTAAACGTAGCTGTTTACGAATAGTTTGTACGTTTTGGCAGATGGGATGGTTGGTCGGGAGTGCTGCCGCCGGCCGCTTACCCACGACACGGCTAGTGATTTGCACCCCGCTTTGATCTTCTAGGGCTCGAAAAATCTGCTCAATTTGCGTTTCCAACTGTTGTAGGGTGGTGGGGTCAACGGATCGAAGATCGAGCCACATTTTGGCCTGGGGCGCAATAGTGTTGATGCTTTCACCGCCTTCAATCAAGCCAACATTGTAAGTAGCTTTTGGGCCCTGGGGCAGCTTGATTTTGGTTATCTTTTGAATGGCGAGACCGAGTGCATGAATTGCACTCGGGGTACCGAAGGCGCCCCAGCTATGGCCGCCTGGACCTTGAAAATGGATTTCCAGACGTGTACTGCCAATACCAGCGCTGCGTATTTCGTCCACGCCATGCCCTTCGACGGCAATGATTGTGCCGATTTGACCCTGCCAGGCTGCCAATAAAGCCCGTATGCCGCATAGATTTCCGAGACCCTCTTCGCCAACACTCGCAGCAAAGATAACGCGTCCTGGCGGTAGGGATGAGAGACGCTGCATAGCTGTGGCGACATGTAGCATGCCAGCGACGGCGACGCTATTGTCCCCAATACTCGGGCCGTAAAGCCGTTTGGCCGTCTGTCGAACTTGCAGCGGCGTGCTGCGGGGAAAGACCGTATCAATATGTGCCGTGACCAACGTGGTAGGACTGTCGCTGCCGTTGCATAGAATGCCAGTGACATTCTGAATAGCATCGGTTTGGACATCCGATAAGCCAATCTCGTGCATCCGTTGGACAACGTACGCTGCGCGTTCCGCCTCGTCAAACGTTGGTGCAGGGATACGGCAAAAATGCAGCGTTTCGTCTACTACCTGATCGACGGTGTTTGCTAGCCACGCCACACTGTCTTGAACAGTCTTTGCCAAAGTCTTCGTGGTCATATAACAAGTCCCCTGGTTTCTCGCGCAAGCGCCTGCCTCCATTTGCTTTTCAGTGCTGTTTGCAGAGTGGCAGTTAAGGCAGAAGAATAAACCCCATGACGGCCACACCTAGGGAAATAAAAAACCCCAGGTGGACCAGAAAGCCATGGATATCACGTACGTCGGCATGTTTTTTTGTACCTTGTCGTAGCCGCCAGCCGGTGTAGCCGCCACCAAGCAACAGCAACAATGCGATCGTGGCGAAAAAAAAGTGAGTTGAGTGAAATGGGGCACGGTCACGCAATAGCAGCATGCTTAGTAGACCCAGGCCATATCCACCGGTCAGACATCCCATAAAAATTAGGCCGAGTTGGACATGGCGTTGGTAGATCGTTCGCCGATCGCGGAGACGGCGTTGACCGGCTCGGTCTTTTTTCAGAATCAATCCGAGGCGTAACGTCGCCAAGGCAAGGATGAGTACAAACGCCTGTATGATTGGGTGTACATAGGCCAGAAGATTTTTCATTAGCGCCCTGCCACCTGCTGCAGCAGGTGTCGTAGATTGCGGAAATAGGCTGTTTTCTCGGCGCGGCTGAAATGCCCGTTGCGTGCACTGGTGGAAGGCATGACAAACAGCCGAGTCCGCCCGATCATCTCCGTTTGGAGGCCGAGATCGAACGCTTGGCGCTGACTGAACCACGTATAGACGCCTTTACCATTAAAACATATGACGCGTGGCGTATAGGTCAGGATTTTGTGCAACAAATCCGCTGCGCCGGCATGTGCCTCGGCTGCTGACAGATTATTCGACGAGCGCGTCGGACGTTTAACCAGATCTGTGAGACCAATGCCAAATTCCAGCACACGGTGGTCTTCCGCATGAGTAATGGGTTCTGGAACAAGTCCGGCTTCATATAAGAGCGGCCAGAACAGGTTGCCCCGTCCGGCGTAATAATGGCCAACGGCAGCAGAGTGTTGGCCGGGATTGAAGCCAATAAACACGAGACAAAGATTGGGCTGAAGGTAATCCGGCAAGCTCTGCATGACACCATGGTAACAGGTTGGTGGAAAGCACGCATATTCACCGGCTCTACCGTGTCCTGCAAGACGTTTGTCGGTAGGGCGAAAATATGCTATGTAAGAAGGTCAAGACGCTTTTTCCCGGCATGGATTCATTGTGAGAGGTTGCGCTATGTCTGCTCAGTCTTTATTCGCTCCTGAGGTGATTCGAAAAAATGTTGAGGCGGGCTATTGGCCCAATACGACCGTTTGTAGCTACCTTGACGCTGCTGTGCAACGACTACCTGAGAAAACAGCTGTGGTTGATCCTTTTGGCCGTCTGACCTATGCTGAGTTGGGACGTTTGGTTGACCGTCTTGCCTTGGCGTTTCTCGATATCGGGGTCGAGGTTGGGGAAGTGGTGTCGTGCCAACTGCCGAACTGGAACCAATTTGTGGTGATTCAGTATGCCTTGAGTCGTATCGGAGCGGTTAGTAATCCGTTGATTCCGATATATCGGCAGCGTGAATTACGCTTTATGCTGAAACTGGCGGCATCGAAGCTGGTGATTATACCGCGTACGTTTCGCGATTTTGACTATACGGTGATGCTGCGTGAATTGCACTCAGAACTCCCTGCTCTGGAACGTATATATGTGCTTGGCGATGAGGTGCCGGAGGACATGTATGCGTTTGATCCGCTTTTGGCAGAACCTTGGGAGCAGCGCGGTGACGTGGCGTCGCTACATGCCAGGCAGGTTAATCCCGATGCACTGGCTGAAATCATCTTTACGTCCGGCACCACAGGTGAGTCGAAAGGCGTCATGCATACCCACAATACTATTCTGGAACCCGTTCTGTCGCTGATTGATCGTCTGCAGATGACCGAGCAAGAGGTGTTCCTCATGGCTTCGACATTTGCTCATCAGACGGGCTATCTATATGGTGTGCATATGCCGACAGTGCTAGGTGCTACTGGGGTGTATATGGATGCCTGGAACGCCGCCAAAGCAGTGGAATTGATCGAAGCCGAACGTGTCACTTGGAGCATGGGCGCCACGCCGTTTCTCAGTGATTTGACCTACGCGCCAACGCTTGCCCAACATAACTTGGATTCTCTGCGTATTTTTCTGAGTGCTGGTGCGGCTATCCCTCGGCAATTGGTGATTGACGCCAAGGAACGTTTAAATTGTGCGATTTCGGCCGGGTGGGGTATGTCTGAAAATGCCCTGGTGACCGTGAACCGGGTTGACGATGCGCCTGAGAAGGTGTTTGGAACCGATGGTTGTTGTCTGCCAGGTATGGAAGTAAAAGTGGTGAATGAGCATAGTGAAGAGCTTCCAGTCGGTCAAGAAGGGGACTTGTTATGCCGAGGGCCACAGCATTTTGCTGGCTATTATCAACGTCCGCAGGTGACGGCTGACAGCTTTGTCGGTGATGGGTGGTTTCGCACCGGTGACCGGGCAGTGATGGATGCTGATGGCTATATTAGCATCAGCGGCCGTAGCAAAGACATCATTATTCGTGGTGGAGAGAACATCCCTGTGGTGGAGGTGGAAAATCTTTTGCACAAACATCCTAAAGTTCAAAACGCCACCATCGTTGCAATGCCCGATGCACGACTGCAGGAGAAAGCTTGTGCATATGTTATTCCGCAGCCGGGTGAGACCTTCGCGTTTGGTGAAATGATTGCGTATTTGTTGGAGCAGCAACTTGCCAAACAGTATCTTCCAGAGCGCCTGGAGCTTTTGGATGAATTTCCCATGACGCCAAGTGGCAAGATCCAAAAATACGTGTTGCGTCAACGAATTACAGAATTGGTGGCGAAGGAGCAAGGCGCAGGGTAGCTATGGGATGCCGGGATAAATCGATCTGTGAGATTAGGTGGATATTTTCATATCTCTGGTGCACCCCGTATTGACGTCTCGGGTCGGGACAGTCTAAGAAATGCGAGGATTCTTTTGCCTAGAAGACGAAACTTGTTAGGCGCGGAGCTTGGAGCTGGGTTCGCATGAGAAGTGGGGGTGAGAATAGGCGTCTCTGCGGCCTGGATTTGCTTGAGTTTGTTCTTGATCTTGGCGTATGCAGCTTCAGCTTGTTTACGTTTTGTAAGGTCCTGGCTCGCAATCATTAAGGCCGGCTTTCCTTCCCAAGTGATTGGTGTTACCAGGCTTTCAATCCAAGCCGGTGTCCCATCCATGCGCAACCCTTGGTAGTGATAGCGGGCTGGAACCGGATCGCCACGCAAGAGGGCTTGCCAGTTTGCTCGTATACGCACGCGTTCATGGCGGGCGAGGTTGTCTTGTATGTTATGTCGTAGATAAACGTCAAGGGAATCATAACCAAACATGTCGAGTAGAGCTTGGTTGGCCAGCAAATGTCGTCCGTCTTGATCAATAAGCGCAATGCCTTGGATCGAGCCCTCGAGAAAAGCCCGGTATCGCGTCTCGCATATATGAAGCACCTCTTCAGTTCGTTTACGTCGATTTGTTTCAGCTTGTAGGCGTTCATTCGCTTGCTGTAAATGCCGTAGAGCTTCTGTGCGTTGGGCAATACGGATTTCAAGGGCTTGGCGCGTTTTGTCTAGGGCTTCTTTCAGTTGGATGCGTTCATCAACCTCTGCTGTTTTATCCAATTCGGCAATACGTTCGTGCAAATCAACTAACCCTACAACGAGCTGCTTTGTTGTTTGTTCGATGTCTAAGATAGGGCGAGGTCGAGGGCTTTCCATCTCCATTAGATTGACTAGTATTTCTTTGGTTACTTGTTCGCGTTCGGTGCCATTCATTGTACGACCTCGAATTTTCTCTGACCTTGGAAGGCGGTAGATATTGTCAGGTACTTCCCAGAGTTAAGTTATGTGATATGATGCATTTATATCGGCATTGGGTGATCCAGACATGAGCATTAACTATTGTTAATAGAGTCATATTAATGTATAGGCTATCATTAAAAGAATAATAAGGATTAATTCTGTTTAAGGCAGTTAATTGCTTCTCACAGGCGAGTCGCGTAGGCTGTCTGCATATTAGCTTATGAGGCGCTGTCAGAGCGTTGCAAAGGAGAACACGGCGTGCGCTATCGGCGTTTGGGAAGAACGGATTTACAGGTGTCGGAAATCGGCTTTGGCACCTGGGCGATCGGGGGGAACAAACATGGCCATAGCTATGGCCCTACGGATAATGCGGAATCTCTTAAAGCAATTGCCCAGGCCTTTGATATGGGATGTACGTTTTTTGACACGGCGGATATTTACGGCCATGGTTTGAGTGAAAAACTACTTGGCCAAGCCTTGCAGAAGCATCGGACGGAAAGTGTGATTGCGACTAAGGTGGGGAATGATTTCTATCATGGCTCTTTTCGTAAGAATTTCGACGCAGATTATATTCGCCTGGCCGTCGAAAAGAGTCTTGAGCGTTTGCGTACTGATTATATTGACCTCTACCAGTTACACAATCCGCCGCTCATGATGTTACAGCGCGGCGAGCATTACGATATTTTAGAGGAGTTGAAACAAGCCGGTAAGATTCGTTACTACGGGGTGTCGGTGCATGATGCATATGAGGGTGAGATGGCCATCCATACCGGTAGACCGGATGTCATCCAGGTCGTTTATAATCTCTTGCGGCAGGATGCGCGGGAGGAATTGTTACCGCTGGTTCAAGAGAATGATATTGGCCTCATTGTCCGAGAACCACTGGCCAACGGCATGTTGACGGGTAAGTATACGACTGAGGCGATTTTTGCCGATGATGATTTTCGCAGTACATGGCCTCGAGAATATTTTCTGATGCAGGTTCAATCAGCTGAAAAATTTCGTCATCTTGAACATCCCGGACAGCGTACCTTGGCACAAACCGCTCTGCGATTTGTTTTGGATGAGCCTACAGTTTCTGTGACGATACCCGGTATCAAAACGCCTATGCAGGCGCGTGAAAATCTGGCTGTAAGCAATCTTTCCGCTTTATCTGCAGACGAGCGCCAAACGATTGTCGAGTGCATGGAAAGCATGATGGATGACTTGCTATAAACTGATGGTTGGCGGACAGGAGGGGAGGCGTTATGCTGCCCCTTGCTTCGGTGTAAACGTTGAGACGCGAAACGTCGCGGTTAGAAGCTGGCGGTTATCAAAGCGTGGTCTGATATAGAGGCGTTTGATCTTTAAAAATTGAGGCGAGTTTTCGACTTGATAGAGATAGCGAATGATCTGTTCAAGCGTGACCCCTTCCATTTTGATCTCGACGGATTCTTCTTCATATGCGTCACTTGGGGTGCTCACAGTCGGTTTCATATACAGGATCTTGCTGCGAATGCCGGTATCACCGGCAAGCTTTTCCAGATGTGAGAAAATGGCAAAACTTTTCTGTCGCTGGAGCTTTGCGTTGATGTCATCGAGAACTTGCTTATGGGCCTGATATTCACGCTGTAGGGTACGGAGTTCTTGCACATCACGTTGGGTTTTTGCAATTTGGCGGTCAAGCTGGCCGGAGCGGGTCATGAGCGGTTCGATGACCGCCGCGTATAAGAATGTCAAGAGGAGAGCCACAACGCCTCCAACGATAAATAAACGCTCACGGGCTCCGAGGTTCTGCAAAAAATTCATGGTGTGTTGTCCAGAGTTCTTGCGCTGGTAATGGTGAATTTAAACGCCACTTTATTTTCTACGTCTGTTTTCGTATTGGTGATTTTTACGGTTGTAAAGTAAGGCGACGCTTCTAGTGCATCTTTCAGTTTAACAATATTGTCATAAGATGCCGTTGTACCACTGAGATCGGTTGTGTTCGTGGTGATGGTGAGGTTGTCAACATTGACAAGAATCGTTGGTGGTATCCGAGTACTGATTTCGTGTAAGATTTGTAGCCCAGAGCGTTTCGCACCGGTAATGCCACCAAAGGCGTCAAGACGTTCTTTGAGCTTGCGGACTTCTTCGCGGAGCTGAAATGTTGGTTGCACCATACGGGAATTTGGCAATGCTTGTTGGAAAATGCGGGCAGTGTGTCGCCGCAATTGCAAATGTTGCTGTGTCTTGAAATAATTTTCCAAATACATACTACTTAGTCCAAGCCCCGCCACAAGTACCAACATCACGCCCAAGCCAATGAGTCGGCCTCGAAGTTCTTGTAGATCCCGGTGTCGTTCAAATTGTTCGCGCCGAAAGTTTAAACCGTTAGCTTGCCGGTGAAGGCCCCGCAGGGCAGCGCCAAAGGC
Source organism: bacterium (assembly GCA_027294925.1). The sequence goes on along the minus strand of JAPULM010000487.1, from coordinate 5,165 downwards.
TGTGGCATATTCCGGTTGGTCTTCGAGTTCAATGTGGGTTGTCGAGGGCTTGTAGTGTTCGCTGGTAATTTGCCATACGTTGACGGGTTGCTCGATTTCTTGCTGCAAGGCGGTTGCTAATGGTGTTAAATGACTGCGTTTTGCTCCGGAAAGGATGAACATATCGGGCTGGTCGGCTTCTTGCACCGCATGCTCATAAGCGTAGAGCGTGTGTTGCAGATGTTTATTGATCTGATCTGCGAGCTCTTCCGGGGATGCCTCGTCAAGAGATAGACTATGCGTTAGGCTGCGTATAAATACCGGCAGACCATGACGTAATACGGTTATGAGGATACGTGTTGGACTTAGGTCAATGAGGACGGTGGTTGGCTCAATGGATGATGAGCCGAACAAGACGGCGTTGCCCAACGCAAAAGCATCTAGGTCGATAACGGCAGGGTCAAGGCCGGAATCTTGGAAGTGGCTTAGATGTGTCGCAATGACATCATGAGGTATTGCTGCAACAAGGAGAGGGGTGACATTATTTGCCCGGGATGGCAGCAGCTGAAAGTCGGCAATGACATCCTCTGGTTCGAGGGGCATATGCTCCTCGAGAGCGCCTTTAAGGGTCTGGCGGATACGGCGGGTATCTTTAAATGGCAGGGTTAGATTGCGCAGTATCGTTTTATGAGAGGGGAGAGTCGTTAAAACCATATCAGCCCGCAGCCTGTGCAGTTCAACCATTTCTTGTACGGCCTGACGATGGAGCGTGATCTGTTCCTCTGCATCGAGGGTTTGCGGCAGCGGATGTTGTACGGCCGCTGTCACACTGTAAGATTTTGGGGTGCCGGTAAGCTGAATAGCGGTTAGCCGTTGTGGCGTTACTTCAATTCCAAGGACATGTTTAGGCATAGCTGAACGTTGTTTCTCTCAACGGATGACGGTGTTGAGTTCGAAAATAGGTAACAGTACAGCGAGCATGATCACAAAGACCACGCCGGCCATGGCCACGATGATGATGGGCTCTAGCAGTGACGTCAAGCCATCAATGGTGGTTTCGACTTCATTATCATAGCCATCTGCTACACGTAATAGCATATCTTCAAGCTGTCCGCTTTTCTCACCAATTGATATCATATGAGACACGAGGGGAGGGAAATAGCCGCTTGCCTTGAGCGGACTCGCGATATCAGCGCCTTCTCGGATGGCGTCTTTGGCTGTTGTAATCGCTGTATTGAGAACCGTGTTGTTGATCACCGCCCCGGAGATCTCTAGGGCATCTAGGAGCGGGATACCGCTACGCAGGAGAATGCCTAAGGTTCGCGTGAAGCGGGACATGGCCATCTTTAAAACCAGCTTTCCTACGACTGGAGCACGAATTTTCCATCTGTCGAAAACCGCTGTCCCCCGCTCTGTACGGCGGTAGCGCTGCAGCGCCAGCGTGACAGCGGCAATACCTAACAGTAGAAGCCACCAAAAAGCGCGAAAAAAATCACTGACACTAATCAGCAATACAGTTAACAAGGGTAGTGTTTGGTCCATATTAGTGAAGATTGCAGTAACGGTTGGCACCACATAAGTCAGCAGGGCAAAAAGAACGATAATACCGATAATGATCATGAATAGCGGGTAGTACATTTTTGATGTGATACGCTTGCGGGTGTCGAGTTGGCGCTCGGTAAAATCCGCCAAGCGAAGCATTACCGGAGGGAGAGCGCCACTGGCTTCGCCAGCTCGTATCATATTGATAAAGAGGTTCGAAAAGACTCGCCGGTTTTGGCCTAGAGCTTCGGCCAAACTGCTGCCTTCGTTGACACTCTCACGCACCTGAATGAGTGTCTTTTTCAACGTCGGATTTTCAGTTTGTTCGATCAGCGCAGTGAACGAATCGACCACCGTCAGGTTGGCACCGAGTAGTGTGGCGAACTGTCGCGTCATAATGGTGAGATCCTGGGGGCGCACACGGCGAAAAAGTTGAATATCGCGCAGACTACTGCTCTGTTGTCGGGTTTCTGCTTCATGCGTTTCCAGTAATTCAGTCGGAAATAAACCGGATTGACGCAGTTTGGTACGAGCAGCCCGAGCGCTATCGGCATTGACCACCCCTTTGGCACTTTTGCCGCGTGTGTCGAGTGCATTGTAGGTATAGACGGGCATATTACTCGCTCTCCTGCGTCACACGCAGCACTTCTGATGCTGTTGTTTCACCATTGAGCACCTTTCTGACACCATCTTCCAACAAGGCCCGCATGCCGTTCTCTAACGCTGCTGCCTTGATTGTGCTCGCATTAGCACGCTGCATTACCAAGGTACGAATTGTATCGTTCATAACCAATAGTTCGTATGCGCCTGTGCGGCCCTGATAACCGGTGCCACGACAGGCGTCGCAACCCCGAGGCCGGTAGAGCTGGTTACCGTATTGGAGGCAATCGTCAGAGGTAATGCCTAGTTCCAGGAGGGTTTCGGGATCTGGTGGTACGGGCTCACGGCAGTCTAGGCACAGCAAGCGGATGAGGCGTTGGGCCATCATCGCTAACACCGACGACGAGATGAGAAAAGGCTCGATGCCCATGTCCAAGAGGCGGGTAACCGCACTTGCTGCGTCGTTGGTGTGAAGCGTGCTGAAGACCAAGTGTCCGGTGAGGGATGCCTGAATGGCAATCTCGGCGGTTTCCCGGTCCCGGATTTCACCCACCATGATAATGTCCGGGTCTTGGCGCAAAATCGATCGTAGTCCATTCGCGAACGTCAGGTCAATCTTAGGATTGACTTGGATCTGGCCGACCCCGTTGAGCTGGTACTCAATAGGGTCTTCCACCGTAATGATGTTGACTTCCGGTGCATTGATTCGCTGCAGAGTGGCATATAACGAGGTGGTTTTACCGCTTCCTGTTGGTCCGGTCACTAGAATGATGCCATGAGAGCGTCGGATGATGCGGTTATAGACTTCAAGTAGGTCTGGAGAAAATCCTATATCTTCCAGATTGAGCATTGTGCTGGTTTTATCCAGTAAACGGAGCACTAGACGTTCACCAAAGGCGGTCGGCACTACCGAGACGCGGATGTCAATCTCTCGATTTCGTACCCTGACGGTAATGCGCCCGTCTTGGGGTAAACGTCGTTCAGCGATGTTCATATCGGCCATAATTTTCAGACGTGATGTAATGGCCGACTGGAGGCGCTTGGGTGGCGATAGGATTTCATGTAAGATGCCGTCAATGCGATAACGAACCTGTAAATTCCGTTCAAACGGTTCGATATGAATGTCACTGGCGCGGTCATGCACAGCTTGCGAAAGAATCGAATTTACCAGACGAATGATCGGCGCTTCAGAGTCTTGGTCAAGAATATCCCGCGTGTTTTCCAGATCGTGAGCGAGCTGGTCCAGGCCTTCCGCTGAATCAAGATCTTCAATGACCTCTGCGGCTGTCTGCTGACCGGTATCGTAGAGGCGGTTTAAAGTGCCAATGATTTCGCGCTCCGGGCTTAAAATCGGGTCGACGGGCGCGTTGAGTAGAACACCGACGTCGTCAAGGGGCTGTAAATCATGCGCGTTACTAATAGCAACCAGCACGTGCCCGTCCCGCATACGGATGGGAATGAGTTTGTGCTGGCGGGCAAAAGCAAGTGGGATTTGTGTCATTAAACCCGTATCGAATTCGCTTTCGGGTAGTTCTTTCCAGTAGGGTAGATCGAGATGCTGGGCCTGTGCCTGCAACAATTCTTCTTCCGTGATAGCGTGTTGCTGAAGAAGTATCTCTTCCAGGCGTAAGCCTTTTTCCGAACTCGACTCCTCTGCTTTGGCAAGTTGTTCTGGGGTAAGCGATGTGGTATTGGAAAGAATGTCGACAAATGATGTGTGCCACATGACGGCTACCTCATTGATTAGATATTTTAGCATTCCACTAAAACAGATACTCTACTATTTTTATTTTAACAAAATTTCAAGATTTTCTTGGGGCTGGTTTTCCCGTAGTTGCCGTTCGATGTCCTCAGTTTTGTCAGATTGTCGCCGTTTGTGCTCTGTCAGGAGGCGAATGTCTTCCGGCGAATTGATAATGTGTGGGGTGATAAAAATCAGCAAGTTTGTCTTGCGTTTGCGATTAGAGGTTTGTCTGAACGCCATGCCGAAAAAGGGGAGGTTGCCAAGACAAGGAACCTGCGTCTTGGATTCGTCGCGCTCTTCTTGAATCAGTCCGCCAATCACAATTGTCTGGCCGTCATCCACCACAACCGTTGTTTGGACAGAACGTTTGGTGGTCGTCACCGCCCCTGTCTCAGCTTCTGAAAGGAAGCGGTTAATGTCCTGAAACAGCTTGAGACGGACGGTTCGTCCCTGGCTAATTTGAGGGGTAATGCGTAGGGTGATGCCCGTATCGCGGAATTCAAAGGTATTGGTCGTCGATACCACGCCGCCGGAAGGGGTGTCCTGCGATGAACGCAAGAAGGGGCGCTGTTCACCAATGATAATCTCGGCTTCTTCATTGTCCGTTGTCAGCAGATTTGGGGTGGCCAGGATATTGACGTCGGTGTCGCCCTGAAAGGCGCGCAGCACTGCTGGGATATTCAGTATTTCATTTCCGTTGATCGTAATCGTGTTACGTAGCGCGCCAATCAGAAAGCCACCCACTGGATTCAGCGGATTCGCGGTCAGAGCGTTCAGCACACCGGTTGAGGCACTCCCCGTCGAGCTGGCAAAAACTTGTGTTCCGTTCGGTTCGTCGAGCACGCGCCACTCCACCCCAAGTTCTTCGACTTTACTCAACGTCACTTCGGCAATTAGGGTTTCCACTAGCACCTGGGAGCGACGGATGTCGAGTTTTTGAATAATCTCTTTAAGCACCTCGTAGGCCTCAGGGGAAGCAGAGATCACCAATGAGTTCGTCGGTGTGTCAGCAGTAATGGTAATGCCGCTTGGCGTTGTGGCTGTTGTCGGGGTGGCCCGTCGCCTTGTTTGTTGTTGCCCAGTGCTACCCTGCGGCCCATCTTGAGCTGTTGTCGTGCGTGCAACCGCTGTTGCTTGCGCCGTAAGGACCTGCGCCATATCTTCGGCACTGGCGTGGGCCAGATAATACACATGGATTTGGCCCCGTCCTTCCGGGGTGGGAACATCAAGTTTGGCGATAAGGCTTTCGGCCGTTGCCATGTCTCCTCGGGTAGCGATCACTACTAGGCTGTTGGTGCGG